>NZ_JAVBIE010000014.1:0-75788 GCF_032821635.1 Corynebacterium nasorum
CCAGGCTAACTGCCTCGCCTGCCACCACGCGCTCAACAGCAGCATCCTTAACATCCTTCGGAGTCCAACGCGTCACAACTACCTCCCGGTCGAAGTGGCGCATTCACCCCTTGACAGCACGGGGTGGGATTGGTGTTTTAGTCTCTAAAAAACTCCCTTCGAGAAGGCATGACGTACCGGTCAAGGATACAAAGTTGGAGGTGGGTCGGCCAATGGACAAGAAGAAGGCCGCCGCACCATGGGAGGTGCGGCGGCCTTCTGTTTGAGACGGGCTAGGAAACTATATTCCTAGGGCAGAAGTGAGGTGTTCTTAGAACAGGCCCTCAGCCTTCTTGCCAAAGTCATTCAAGGTGTGCTCGCGGGAATCAACGTTCTGGTCGTTGTACTTGGAGTCATCACCCTTGATGCGGGAGGTCTGGGTTACCTCGATGTTATTGATGAGGCGGCCTTCCTTGGTCTTGCCATCGCCGAAGTCCAGGTTCGCAATGCGAGCCTCCTCGCCAGCGTTAATCGGGTTAGCCAGGGTTACCTCGAAGGAGCGGGTGGAGGTCTTCTCGTTGAAGCCCAGGTCACGGATGTGAGCGCCTTTGGAGGAACGCGGAGTGATGAGGCGGTCAACGCCCTTCGGGCCCTTGGCGGTCTTCACATCAACGCGGAACTGGGTAGCTGGGAACTCGCCGTAGTAGCGCTCGGAGCCAACGTTCTTGGCGCGGACTGCAACGGTGCCTGCGAAGCCAGCGTGCTTAGCGCCGGAAACGGTCATGTAAGGCTCGAGGTCGAGCTTGTGCTTGGAGTCCTTCTTGTCCTCCTTGGCATCAACCTCTTCCTGCTTCTTCTTGTCAGCAGCCTCTTCGTTCTTGCCCTCTGCCTCAGAAACCTTCTCGGCATCTTCCTTGGCGGTGCCCTCGGTGTCCTTGATTACCTCTGCGTCAGCCTCGAGGTTCTTGTCCTCTTGCACAACCTTCGGGTCGTTGACGTCGGTGGTGTTCTGGGCATCCTTGTTAGGAGCGTAGGAATCAGACAGCTTGTCGTACAGCTTGACGCGAACTTCGTTCTTAACCGGCTGCATTGCATTCCAAGCGGTCGGGGTGGACCAGGTGCCGTTTGGCTTGCAGTACTGCTGGGTACCGGTCATGTTCAGCACGCGGAAGCCGTAGGTAGCTTCACCGGTGTGGTTTGGCGGAACGTCGTAAGGTCCGATGGACTGGCCAGCCTCCCAAGACAGGGAGTAGGAGGCGCTAGCACCAATCTTGGTTGCGATCTCGTGGGAGATGCCTGCGGAGCCTTCAGCATTCTTGCCGGAGCCCTTGCCGCCCAGGTTCATGGACGTGGTCTCGGTGCGGTCACCGTTGACGGAAACGGAGATGGACTGGGACTTGGACAGATCCTGCTGCAGCGGGATGTCCTTCTTGGTCTGGTTGGTGGTGGAGATGGTGCCGGCCGGCAGGAAGCGATCGGAAACCTTGTAGACCACGGTGCGGTGGTCCTCCCACGGGTTACATATCGGGCGAGGGTTCAGAACGTTCGCCTTCATGTGGTCGGAACCGTGGGTGGTGTGGATGATGGGCAGATCCGGGTTCAGCGCCGGGGTTTCCGGGTAGGACTCGGTCTGGGTGGTGGCGCCAGCCAGCGGTGCCGCGAATGCGGTGCCGGCGACGATGAGGCCGGCGGTCAAGCCGGTCATGCGACGACGAATCGACATCTAGAACTTCTCCTAATGCAGGTAGAAAATGAATGAACTTATGAATGAAATCCAGCAACTCTCGACGTTGCGCTAAGAAAACGCTAAAACACGCTTAAAGTTACGTCATCTCTTAGATGTCTATATATTTTGCCTCCAGAAGGAGCGATATACTTCATATAGACCAAGCTGTTTATTAGGTCTTGTTCCTGCTAAGTGGTCGATAGTGTGTCAAAAATTATTGATGGATAGATGTCTATACAATTCCTATTTGGAGCGAATTGGAATACCCCCGTGTGGGGGTATTCTGCCTCTCCCAAAAGTGACGTACGAGTCTTGTAGGGAAATTACGGGCGTACCACTATATGCGTCGTACGCTGCATTTAAGCGGGTGAAAGGTGGTTATAAAATGCCTGCGCGTGAATGTTACATGTCATAAGTTATAGGCGTTTACATGGCAGAGGTTGGTGCATTTCGCAACCGGAACTGTCCAGGATGTTCCGAAGAGGGTGGGGTGCAGGGCTAGAAGAGGGCGGATTCGACGATCAGCATGAGGGCTGCAGAGATGGCCACAATGATGACGATGCGGTTGAGCAGTTTCCTATCTATAAATCGGTTGAGGTAGTTCGCTGCGATAAGTCCAATGACAATAAGGGGGAAATAGGCCGCCGCAGCGGTTACTTGGGTGCTGCTGATCTGTCCATTGAGGGTCAAAATTATAAGAGAAATTAAGGTTCCGAGGACGAAGGTGCCCGCCAAAGTGCCGCGGGTACGGTTCGGATCAAAACGCTTCATAATCAACGCCATGGGCGGGCCGCCTATGGAAGTGGAGGTGCCCAGGATGCCGGAGGCTACGCCGGCGATGAGCGTATTGAGGGTGGTCGGCCGCGGGCTCCATCCCAAACTGGATAGGGTCATGGCAAAGAGTACGGCGCAACCGATGAAGATGGATAATCCATCAGGGGACAGACTCGCGATTGCCCAAGCGCCTATTAAGGAACCGGGGATGCGGGCAAGAGAAGAGATTCCCACCACGCGCCAAGAAGTCTCGCGGTAGGAGCGCGATAGCGTATAGCTAGAAATGCACAACGCGAGCAGCAGAATGAGCGTGGGTAGCAGGTCAGGTCGAATGAGCGCGATGATGGGCGTGGCAATGGTCCCTAAACCAAAACCGATGGCGCCCTGAGTGATGGTGCCGGCAAGGATGAGGAGGCCGATGAAGATATAGGACCATGCGTCCGCGGAGATTCCCAGAAACATAACGAGTGCTAAGTGTATCTGGGCTCAATCCTGCCGACTAAACCTAGGAAAGGCGAGCTGTCACTTTCTCATTGGAGGCGATTTCCTCTAACCGCTCTGCTGGGCACACGCCGGCAACGATGACGGCGGAACCTCCCGCGGCGAGGGGCTCGAGCACGGCGCGGGAAAAAGACTCATTATCAGACCAGCCGGTAGATAGCAGGCGCTCGGCGCTCGCAGGAGTATTGACGAGTTGCGGCAGTGGCTGGGTTTCACCAAAGTACTGATCGCCGTAGAAGCGCACGGTAGGGCCGAAATCAATAGCGCCAGTGGGTAGATCGCCGCCGGATTCTACGACGCCGCGGCCAAAGGGGTCCTCGCTGATGAGCACGATATCGGCTTGGGGTTGACGATCATGGGCGGCGGGGTAGCGGGAGGGGGAGGTAAAGACGACGTCGGCAAGCGCGGCAGACTCGCCAAAGCTATAGGAAGGGCTGGAGGCGAGCGCACCCAAGGCCACAACGGCCGCTTGCCACGAGGAGGGCAGATCGATGGCAATGGTGGAATCTGCCTCTAGGTCGAGCTCTTCTTCCAGCATATTGGCGATCTTCGCTACCCAATTGTCGAGCGTTTGCCCGGAAAAATCCATGCGTGCGCCGGTGGTCTCGTTATATACGGTAAGGCGCGGAGAGGCGGCATCGGCATGCAAAAGATGGGCGAGTAGTTCCATACTCGCCCATCGTAGGGGAGAAGTGCTAGTTCACGCAGCGCGGGCCATCGCCACCGGCGTCGATTTCTGGGGAAACCTTGGCGGTACCGAAGTCATCGCCCGGGGTGCCTACCGGCTGGCTGGACTTGTCTTCCTCCGGCTCTTGGGCGCTGGCCTCCTTATCGGAGGGGCCCTGGTAGTCATCGGTAGCCACGACGATGAGGGTGTCATTATCGAGCTGCGGGTTCTCTGCCACCGGCAGGCCACCCAGTTTCTTGGCTAGGGCTTTCGCCTCCTTGCTCGTCGGATCAGCGGCTACCACTTGCGACTCACTGTAGATGCCCGGTTGCGCGTTAGCGGAGCGCTCTACCGTATAGCCCTTGCCCTCAAGCCAAGAGCCGATGCCGGAAGCTAGGCCGTCAATATTGCCGGCGTTGAGGACGTGGATATTGATATTAGGATCGACGTCCTTGTCCTTGTCCGCCTTTTTCTGCTTGTCCTTATCCTCGGCCTTGGCCTCATCGGTGGCTTCATCGTGGGACTTAGCCAAATCGTCCATGAAACGGTGAACCTCGGCGGCGTCGATAGTAACGATAGATTCGCCATAATCGCCCTGGCCGTCGATGGAGGTAACAGGGATGGTGGTGAAGGTGACATTGCCGCCTGCCAGGCCGGCAAGCTGGGTAACAAAGCCCATAATGTCCCAGCCCTCATCGATGACTACGGAGCGTTCCACCGCCTTGGCAATCTTGGAAAGCTTGGAGGGATTAGCCAGGGTGTCATTGTCCAAGATCTTATTGACCAGGGAAGCCATAAAAGCCTGCTGGCGCACGATGCGGTCGAGGTCGCCGCGCGGCAGGTTGTAGCGCTGGCGCACAAAGGCTAGGGCCTTGGCGCCATCGAGGGTCTGCTTGCCCTTGCTGAACTTAGCGCCAGACATATCGTCATTGACGTCATCATTGAGGCAGACTTCGACACCATCGACGGCGTCGGTAAGCAGGGTAAAGCCCAGCAGGCCCACCTCCGCGTAGTGGTCGATGGACACACCGGTCAAGGACCGCACCATGGCCAATAACCCTTCGCGGCCGGCCTCGACGCCCTGCTTTTCGATGTCCTTATCCGAGTGCGGCTTCTTTTTGCCCTTTGCTTCTGCCTCTGCGTTTTCCTGCTTGAGCTCGTCCACCTTGGCGTTCTTGTGAGAGGCGAAGACAGCATTCATCTTCATATTGCCGTACTCCGGATCCTTAACATAGGTATCGCGCGGAATGGACACGGCGGTAGCACGGGAACCATCCTCCGGCACGCGGATGAGCATCATGGTGTCGGTATTTTCCTCACCATCGGCCACGCCGGCGTGCAGGTCTGCTAGTTCCTTATCGGAGAGGGGATCGCCCTTAGCATCGGTGCGCGAATCCTTGCCCACCAGCAAGATATCCACCGCGCCATCGAGCGAGTTACCGGAAAGTCCCTTGCCGCCTAAGGACAAGTCCTTGGCAGAAGACATACCATTATCAAGCCGGCCGACGGTGGCATAACCCACGCCAGATACCACCAGGATCAGGGCGGATAGCAGGGCTACGATCGTCTTTATGGCCGTGGAACCTTTTTGCTTTACCGCACTAGCGGCAGAGGGCGCCGGCTGAATGGTGCGCGCCCGGCGAGTGTTCTCAGAAGTCACAAGTGGAGGCTTTCTAGATTGGTGGGGATCTGGAGACAGTTTAGGGCAGAACGTTAAAAAATTAGTGATCCGCGTCCGATTTCGCGTGTTCGGGCAGTGTCCCTGCCCAGCGCGAGGAGTGCTTGTGACTAAGCTCGTGGCCATTGTGACTACTCCAACTCAACTCCCACTGGCCGTGATCACCGTGACTTATAGTCCCGGACAATACCTCGGTAGTTTTTTAGACTCCCTGCCGAGTGCGTACGCCCGCGGCACCAAGGTGGTGCTTGCGGATAATGGCTCTACCGACGGTGTTCCCGAGGCTGCCGCCCGCGAGCGCGGCGGGGTAGATTTCCTCGATACCGGCGGGAATATCGGCTATGGCGCTGGCATGAACGCCGGTGCCCGCTTCGCCCGCGAGCGCGGCGGAGTAGATGAGGAATTTTTCCTGATTTCCAACCCGGACGTTGCCTTTAGACCGGGATCTATCGATCGGCTCATCGAGTGTGCCCGCAAATGGCCGGACGCTGCGGCCGTGGGCCCGCGCATAGTAGAGCCGGACGGCACCAATTACCCCTCTGCCCGTGCCGTGCCTACCGTCGCCACCGGCATTGGGCACGCCCTCTTTTCCTCGATCTGGCCCTCTAATCCGTGGTCGCGCGCTTATCGCAATGAAACCGATATGACTACGCAGCGGCCGGCTGGTTGGTTATCTGGTTCCTGCCTTCTTGTGCGTTGGGAGGCTTTTGAAGCCATCGGCGGATTTGATGAGCGTTACTTCATGTACCTCGAAGACGTAGATCTAGGCGATCGCTTCGCGCGTGCCGGCTACCAAAACATTTTCTGCCCAGAAGCAGTCATCAGTCACGCCAAGGGGCATTCCACACAAGCGCACGCCGGCGCCATGCTACGCGCTCACCATGACTCCGCCTACCGCTTCCAAGCAGACCGCCACCCCGCCTGGTGGCAGGCCCCATTGCGTGGTGCACTGTGGCTGGGGCTGCGGGTGCGTGGGTTAATTGCCTCGGCATCGGCAGGTTCTTAGGCCGCGGTGCGCGTGCCGTTGACCTAGATTGCGCTTTTAAGCTCTACACTGTCCCTCAGAAAATCACCGAATAAAACTGTCTGCATACATAAGGAAGACTATGACTGAAGCAGTCACCACCCACGGTGCCAGCACGGATGCAGTGATTCTCGTTGGCGGTCGCGGTACCCGCCTGCGTCCACTAACCATCGGTACACCGAAGCCGATGCTGCCGACGGCCAACTATCCGTTCCTGCAGCATCTTCTCGCCCGTATCAAGGCCGCCGGCATCGAACACGTGGTCATGTCTACCTCATATAAGGCTGAGGTCTTTGAGGAGTACTTCGGCGACGGTTCGGACCTAGGCCTGGAGATCGAGTACGTGGTGGAAGAGACCGCACTCGGTACCGGCGGCGGTATCCGCAATGTCTACGACAAGCTGCGCAATGACACCGTCATGGTCTTCAACGGCGATGTGCTGTCCGGCATGGACCTGGAGGGAATCCTCACCACGCACCATGACAAGGACGCCGATGTCACCATGCATCTGCTCAACGTGGCTGATCCTCGTGCCTTCGGCTGCGTGCCTACCGATTCCAATGGTCGGGTAACCGCCTTCTTGGAAAAGACTGAGGACCCGCCGACCAACCAGATCAACGCCGGCTGCTACGTATTCAAGCGTTCGGTCATCGAGTCTATTCCGGCCGATCGTGTCGTCTCTGTCGAGCGCGAGACTTTCCCGGGACTGCTGGCAGAGGGTCGCCTCGTTGTCGGTCACGTGGACAACTCCTACTGGCGCGACATGGGCCGCCCAGATGACTTCACTCGCGGATCGTCGGACTTGGTGCGCGGCATTGCGCCTTCCCCGCTGATTGAAGGCAAGACCGGCGAGTCCTTGGTGGATCCTTCGGCCGGCATCGCTGGTGGCGTGCTGCTGCTGTCCGGTACTGCCGTGGGCCGTGGTTCCGAGGTAGGCGCCGGATCTCGCCTCGAGGGCACCGTCGTCTTCGATGGCGTGCGCATTGAGCCAGGTGCCATCATTCATAACTCCATTATTGCCTCCGGCGCACATATTGGCGCCAACGCGGTCATTGAAAACTGCGTCATTGGCGAGGGCGCCCACATTGGAGCGCGCTGCGAGCTTCTCGACGGCATGCGTGTCTTCCCCGGCGTTTCCATCCCGGACGCTGGAGTGCGTTTTAGTTCCGATGCTTAACGCTCCTGCCGTGGGCTGGGCTATGCGATAAGTCTGACTGGGATAGGCCGAACTGAGGAAAATGAGTCCTTGGTTCGGCCTTTTCCATGCGGAATTACTCAGCCTATCCTTCTAAAGCTGCCACCATAATGCGAAATCTGTGCAGCGTTGGTGAGTACGTAGATCCCTTCTTTGAGAGATTGTGCGCGCGACACGCCGGAATTTTCTGAAAATTGTTGACAGAAAAACGGGGTGCCACTACATGTAGTACCCCCTACCTATACCCCCGGTGGGGAGTAGTTGTTACAGATGTGACGCGTGGGGATCGTGTGCTGCGTTTTTGCCGAAAAGTGCGAAGAAGCCGCTAATTCGGGTTGACGATATTTAGTGATCCGGTGTGAAATTACATCAGTGAAAGAAACAGCGGCCGACGCTGTTACTTCCACACCGGCCCAGCGGGGTTACCCAAAGGGAATGTGGTGTACGGTCGGTTGCACTGATTAGAATTACCCAACCTCGGAGAAAGGAAAAGGCGTGGACAAAATGGCTAATAACAACGCCATTCTCCGTGGCGGTGCTGCTGCAGAGATGTCACTCGATGAACTCTTCGGTGCCGTCGAGCAGGAGTGGCAGGACCAAGCGCTGTGCGCGCAGACGGACCCTGAAGCATTCTTCCCTGAAAAGGGAGGTTCTACCCGTGAGGCTAAGCGCATTTGCCAGGCCTGCGCGGTGCGTGATGAATGCTTGGAGTACGCGTTGGAGCACGACGAGCGCTTCGGTATTTGGGGCGGGCTATCGGACCGTGAGCGCCGCCGCCTCAAGCGCGAGATTGGATAATTAAGGTGTCCAGAAAGGCCCCGGGCAAGCACATGACGTGCGGCCCGGGGCCTTTCTGCTGGGTCATATCGTGAAGGTGGCTACCAGCTATAGCGTGGATCCACTTCCTCCGGGTCCAAGTTGAGATAATTCGCCACGAGCGCGGTAATAACCGTACCTAGAAGCTCGGAACGCTCGGACGGGGTGGAAGCGCGCTGCTCGATGGGCATGCGGAAAATGACCAACCGGGCGCGCGTGGGGTGGCCGGCGGAGTCTACGCCGGCAGGAACCACGCGCCCGAGGGGGACCGGCCCATCGGCGATAATCTCATCCGGGAGCACGGTCATATCGGGTGAGAGCCGCATGCGCGGAATGGTGTCTACGGCTAGGTCGAGGCCACGCAATTGCGGGACGAAGGAGTTTTGGATGGGGGCATAGGCCTCCAAGACGGCCATGTCGAAGTGCTCGCGCGCGCTGCGGTAGCGCGGAGTCTGCTGGGGGAGGAGGGGTCCGCGCATGCCGTGGCCGTGTCGGTCGCGGGCGGGGCGGATGTGCGGGCGAGCGGCGGTCATGCCCTGATTCTAAGGCGCAGGTGGTCTGGATTTAGCGGAGCCACGCCGGGGCGAAGACTATCTAAATCTCAACTAAGGGTTTAGACTTATGCGCTGTGACTATTTCTCGCCATTGCTCCCGCCCAGGCTGCGGCCGCCCCGCCGTGGCGACATTGACCTATGCGTACGCGGACCAGACGGCCGTGGTCGGCCCGCTGGCGGAAGAAGAGAACCCGCACAGTTGGGACCTGTGCGCCACGCACCGCGATCGCATCTCGGCTCCGGTGGGCTGGGAGCTGGTGCGCGTCGATCGCATCGAGCTGGATGAGGAAGACGATCTGATGGCCCTGGCAGAAGCGGTCAAGGAAGACGGCCGCGTGACCACCGGCTTGGTCGATGACGGTAGCGCCGGTTCGGGGGCAGACCCTATCGACTATTCCGCGACCTTTGATGGCGCTGACCCAGCTAATTCGAATCACCCGGTCTTTCGTACCCGTCGCGTGGCTTATGCCAAAAAGGCCCGCCGTGCCCACCTTTCGGTTGTACCCGATGAAACAACGTCGGCGGAATCGGAACTGGACTGACACGGACCCCGCAGTGCGATAGTTTCCCTGCGGGCGAGAGTACTATAGCTGGGTATGCGAACTCGTGAGCAGCTTGATGCAGTAATTAAGGCCTATGACGTCCGTGGCGTGGTGGGCGAAGACATCGATGAAAACTTCGTGCGCGATACGGGCGCTGCGTTTGCCGCCATCTTGCGTGAGGAAGGCGAAAATACCGTGGCCGTCGGCCACGATATGCGTCCTTCATCACCGTCCTTGGCGCGCGCCTTCGCTGAGGGTGTGACCTCGCAGGGCCTCAATGTGACCCTGTTGGGGCTGACCTCTACCGACGAGCTTTACTACGCCGCTGGTTCCCTGGAGTGCGCGGGCGCTATGTTTACCGCCTCCCACAACCCAGCCAAGTACAACGGAATTAAGCTCTGTCGTGCCGGCGCAGTGCCTGTGGGTCAGGAGACTGGTTTGGGGCAGATTAAGCAGATGCTTATTGAAGGCACCCCGGAGTACACCGGCACTGAAGGTGCGATTGCAGAGCAGGAGATTCTGGCTGGCTATGCGGACTTCCTACGCAAGCTGGTGCCGTTGGAGGATTCCAAGCCTCTCGTCGTGGCTGTAGATGCCGCCAATGGTATGGGTGGACACACCGTGCCGGCTGTCTTCGATGGCCTGCCTTTCGAGGTTCGTGATTTGTACTTCGAACTTGACGGTACCTTCCCGAACCACGAGGCTAATCCGCTGGACCCGAAGAACCTGGTGGATCTGCAGAAGTTCACCGTGGAGCAGAAAGCCGATATTGGCTTGGCTTTTGATGGTGATGCGGACCGCTGCTTCGTCGTGGATGAAAAAGGCCAGCCGGTTTCCCCGTCTGCCATTTGTGCGTTGGTGGCTGGGCGCTACTTGGATAAGTTCCCCGGCGCTACCATCATCCACAACTTGATTACCTCTAAGACCGTGCCGGAGCTCATCAAGGAAAAGGGCGGCACCCCTGTGCGCACCCGCGTGGGTCACTCCTTCATTAAGGCGCAGATGGCTGAGCACAAGGCCGCCTTCGGCGGTGAGCACTCCGCGCACTATTACTTCCAGGAGTTCTGGAATGCTGATTCCGGCATGCTTGCCGCTATGCACGTGCTGGCAGCGCTCGGACAGTCCGATAAGCCGCTAAGCGAGCTCATGGCAGAATACTCCCGCTATGAAGCCTCTGGTGAGATCAATTCCACCGTGGAGGATCAGAAAGCCGCTACCCAGGCAGTGCTGGATGAGCTGGCGGATAAAATTGAGTCCGTCGATGAGCTGGATGGTGTGACTGTCGAGCTCAAGGGAACCGAGGCATGGTTTAACGTACGTGCCTCCAATACGGAACCGCTGCTACGCCTCAACGTAGAGGCAAAGACCGCCGACGAAGTTCAGGCCATCGTCGACGAAGTCCTCGCCATCATCCGCCGTTAAACCTCGGCGCGCGAGTGGGAGACCATGTCCTCCCACTCCACGAACTTCTTGCGTTCGCGGCCCTCGCGTTCGCCCAGTGCGCGCTCGGCCGCGTCCAAACGTTGCCAGTCTTGCCACGTCAAGTATTCGATTCCCCGCTCGCTAAGGACCTCGGTGATGTCTGCGTCGCTGGAAGGGGAGGGGAGGGTGCCGGAGGCGGCGTCGGCAAGCAGCATGCCAATCGTCTCCGTGGCATCGGACTTGGTATTGCCAATGAGCCCCACTGGCCCGCGCTTAATCCATCCGGTGGTGTACAGGCCCGGAACTACCTTGCCGGCCGCATCGATGACATGGCCGCCATCGTTATTGATGACGTTTTTGTCCTGGTTGAAGGGCACGCCATCGACCGCATCGGAGCGGTAGCCGGTGGCGAAATAGACCGCCTGCACCGGCCATTCGGTGAACTTCCCGGTACCGTGCACGCTGCCATCCCCATTAAGGGCGGTGCGCTCGGTCTTAATTCCGCAGACTTTGCCGTCTTTCCCCAAAATCTCCACCGGCTGTTCAAAGAGGTGAATCTGCAGGGTGTGCGGTGCCTTTTTCGGATCTCGAATGGCGTACTGCTCGAGCACCTGGCACACCAAGTCAGTGGACTTGCTTTCTTGGCGCGCGGCCAGCGAAGCCTCGTCATAGTCAATGTCCTCCGGGGAGACCACGACATTAATGGACTCGGAATGGTCCAGCTCTTTGAGCTCCTGCGGGGTGAACTTGGCCTGCGCCGGGCCGCGGCGGCCGAAGACGCGCACGGTCTCGGCCTGGTTCTGGGCCAGGGAATCGTAGACATTATCGGGGATTTCGGTCACCTTGAGCTCGTCACCAGTCTTGGCCAGGATGCGGGAGACATCAAGGCCCACGTTACCCACGCCGATGACTGCGACCTCTGTGGCGGAAAGATCCCAATTGCGCTCGAAGCGCGGGTTGCCATCGTAGAAGCCCACGAACTCGCCGGCACCATGCACGCCGTCGAGGTCCGCGCCGGGGATATCGCGGTGGCGGTCGCCCACGGCGCCGGTGGCAAAGACCACGGCATCATAATGCTGCTGCAGCTCATCGACGGTGATATCCCGGCCGATGTGCACGTTGGTCAGCAGGCGAATCTGCTCCGTATCGAGTACGCGGTGGAGGGATTTAATGATGCCTTTAATGCGCGGATGGTCCGGTGCTACGCCGTAACGGATGAGGCCAAAGGGGGCGGGCATCTGCTCAATGAGGTCAATCTGTACCTCACCACCAGTCTTTTTTACCAAGATGTCGGAGGCATAGATGCCGGCTGGGCCGGCACCGATCACGGCTACTTTTAAGGGCTGATTCATGTTGTGCGAAGGCCTTTCTCTTTTTCGCGGGGCTAGACCGCTGGGTTCATTTTCCTAGCTTTATCTTTCTGGCAATTGAACCGTCTGGTCTAGGTTGCGGCAAGGCTAAGAATTAGTTTCTAAAATTATTCTGACCTTTGCGCAGGGTATGGCGATTTTTTACTTGAAAATAAAAAAGACCGCTTTGTCTGTCTGATTTAGACGGGTAGGTTGTCTTTCAATACTTAGGAAAGGCAGGTTGAGATCTACACCATGACCACCGCGACTAATACCAAGCGCACTCCCCGCGCCAAGAAGCCCGAAGGCCAATGGAAGATTGACGGTACCAAGCCCCTCAATAACGATGAGGTAATTAAGCAGGAGGATGGTGGGCTTTCTGCCAAGCAGCGCGTCATCGATATCTATTCCAAGCAAGGATTTTCCTCGATCCCTTCTGATGACCTAGCTCCTCGGTTCAAGTGGTTGGGCCTTTATACCCAGCGCAACCAAAACTTGGGCGGTGAGATGACCGCCAAGCTTTCTAACGCTGAGCTGCAGGATGAGTACTTCATGATGCGCGTGCGCTTCGATGGTGGCCGCGCCGATCCCGCCAAGCTGCGCGCTGTGGGTGAGATCTCGCGTGATTATGCCCGCTCTACCGCGGACTTCACGGACCGCCAAAATATCCAGCTGCATTGGATTCGTATCGAGGATGTGCCCACCATCTGGGACAAGCTTGAGTCGGTGGGGCTGAGCACGCTTATGGGGTGCGGCGACGTGCCCCGCGTTATCCTGGGCTCGCCTGTCGCGGGCGTGGCAGAAGATGAAATTATTGACGCCACCCCGGCCATTGAAGAGATCAAAAATAACTATCTGCCGCGTGAGGAGTTCCATAACCTACCGCGCAAATTCAAAACCGCCATCTCTGGCAACTCCCGTCAGGACGTCACGCACGAGATTCAAGACGTCGCCTTCGTAGGTGTGAATCATCCGGAGTACGGCCCCGGATTCGATTGCTTTGTTGGCGGGGGCCTTTCCACTAACCCGATGCTCTCGCAGTCCCTCGGCGCCTGGGTTCCCCTAGAACGCGTGCCTGAGGTGTGGGCCGGTGTGGTCAGCATCTTCCGTGACTACGGCTTCCGCCGTAATCGAAACCGAGCCCGCCTGAAGTTCTTGGTGGCTAAGTGGGGCATTGAAAAGTTCCGCCAGGTGTTGGAAGAGGAATACCTAGATGAGCCGCTGCTGGATGGCGTCCCGTTGGAAGTCGAGCCCGGCTCCCGCGATCATCTTGGCGTGCACCGCCAAAAGGACGGCAAGTTCTACGTGGGCGTGAAGCCTACCGTGGGCCATGCCACCGGCGAACAGCTCATCGCTATCGCAGACGTGGCTGAGAAATTCGGGATTAGCCGTATTCGCACTACCCCGATGAAAGAGCTGCTTTTCCTCGACGTCGACGAAGAGGACATCCCGAGCCTATCCCGTGCGCTCGACGAGACCGGACTGTATTCCCAGCCATCCGAGTTTCGCCGTGGCGTCATTTCCTGCACCGGGCTGGAGTTTTGCAAGCTCGCGCACGTGACCACCAAGGCCCGCGCCATCGAGTTGGTGGACATCCTGGAAGACACCCTGGGCGATCTGGATGTGCCGATTTCGATCGCGCTTAATGGCTGCCCCAACGCCTGTGCGCGTTCGCAGGTATCAGACATTGGCCTGAAGGGGCAGATCGTCACTGATTCCGAGGGCAACCGCGTCGAGGGTTTCCAGGTCCATCTAGGCGGCGCCCTTGGCCTGTCTCCGGACTGGGGCCGCAAGCTGCGTGGCCACAAGGTCGTGGCCGATGAGGTGCCCGAGTACGTCATCCGCTTGGTCAACAAATACAAGGAGCAGCGTGAGGAAGGTGAGCAGTTCCGCCACTGGGTTTTGCGCGCAGCTGAGGAGGACTTGCAGTGAATTTTCGCCGCCAGCCCAATCCCAACCGCAACCATCCCAGCTTCTGCCCGTATTGCGCCGGAACCGACCTCTTTCCGGACGAGGAAGACGATTTTGCCTGGAAATGCCAGGAATGCTTGCGGATTTTCTCCGTGCGTTTCCACGGCCAGGACGATGCCCCGGTAGCCCCTGCACCGGCCGTGTCCTCCAACGAAGCACTGAAGCGCTCGCTTGCCCGCCGCGGCCACACCACGGCGCCAAAGGCTTAAGGATGCCCCATGCCCGCACTCATTACCCTGTCTCACGGTTCACGGCATCCGGGTGCTGCGGCCGGAATTGAGCGTTTGACCCAGGCCACGGGCCTGCGTCCAGCTCGCGCGGCGCACCTGGAATTCAACGAGCCCGACCTCACCGCGGCCGCGCTCGAGCTTGCCCAGATGGGGGAGACCGAGGCAATCGTGGTTCCCCTGCTTTTCACCCAGGGGTATCACCAGCGCGTTGATGTTCCGCGTGCGCTTGCCGCAGCCTCCCAGACCTCACACTTGTCCCTCCACCTCGCCGCAGGCCTCGGCACCGGCGAGGACCTCGCCCGTGTGCTCGCCTCTCGTACCCGGCCTGGCGACGCCCACGTGGTCATCTATTCCGTTGGTTCCTCCGATTCAGCGGCGAATGATGCCATACGTGAGCTCGCCCACCGCACCTTCGCGCTCACCGGCGTACCCGCGACGGTGGAATTTGCTACCCGCGGTGGCCGCGAGGGGATCGTGCGCCTGTGTCGCGAGCATGCGGACCCTAAGCGTGTGCGCGTCATACCGCTCTTTGTCACCGAGGGGCTGCTCCTAGACCGCTTGGCGGGTGTTCCCGCGACCGTTGAGCACCCGCTCGGCACTGATCTTTCAGGCCTCGTCACAGACCGTTTTAACCATGCACGCCGCGGCGCACAGGAGGTATTCGCGCCATGCTAACTCTCATTCTCATCGCCTTGGCCGGCGCGGCCGCCAACCTCGTGGACGGTGGCATCGGCATGGGGTTCGGCGTCACGTCTACCACGATGCTGCTCCTTGCCGGCCTAGGTCCCGCGCAGGCCTCTGCCGTCGTGCACACCGCTGAGCTTGGCACCACTGCCATTTCCGGTTTGAGCCACGCACGCTTCGGCAACGTGGACTGGAAGACGGTGGTCCGCCTTGGCATCCCCGGCGGTATTGCCGCGTTTGTGGGGGCCACGTTGCTGTCGAATATTTCCACTGCCGCTGCTGCACCGGTGACCGCACTCATCCTGGTAGGCATTGGTGCTAACCTCATCTGGCGGTTCTCCCAACCGCGCCGCCGCGGTTCCGCCTACAAGCGCTCGCATTCCACTCCGTTTCTCGCCGGCCTTGGCCTGGTGGGCGGATTTGTCGATTCTACCGGTGGCGGTGGCTGGGGTCCCGTGTCGACCTCCACGCTTATGGCCATTGGTCGGGAGCAGCCGCGCCGCATTGTGGGCACGGTCAACGCCGCCGAATTCCTCGTGACCTTGGGTGCCACCGCGGGCTTTATCGTCGGCCTCTGGCACGACATCGTCGGCAACCTTGCCGCCGTTATCGCGCTTCTCATCGGCGGCGCCATCACTGCTCCGATCGCTGCGTGGCTCATCTCCCGTATCAACCCAGTCCTGCTTGGTGGATTGGTGGGCACGGCCATCGTAGGGCTTAATATCAGCAAGGTTATCGGTGGCGCCGAGACCTACTTTGGCTGGTCAGTGCCATCAGCAGTTACCTCGATAGTCATCGCCGTCGTGGTCGCTGCTGGTGCGGCCGCAACAGTTCGTGGCACGCTGCGCACTACGCGTGCCCGTGCAGCGGAATTGGAAGCAGAAAACGCTGAGGAAGCCGCCCACGCGGACTTTCATGCCCCGGATTACCCAGAGCGTGTCGCCGCCGCCCATCACTTCCACGGTTCGCGCAGGTCAGGTGTCACCATCGTGCAGGATAAGGCGCCCGAAAGCCCCGCCTCGGACCGAATGTAGCGCATCGACTGCGGCCTTTGGCCAGGCAATAAACCAAGGTTTGGCTGCAGTAGGCGGAACGCGGCCGAAAGTGGGGTTAGGGCTTATGCGAGTCTTGCTACCCTGAACCCGCTAGAGGCCGGCCACCTCGCCGATGACATAGACCGCCGGCGAGGAGATATCGTGCTCTGTTATCGTCTGCGCCAGTGTGGCCAAGGTGCAGCGGTAAGCGCGCTCGGTAGAAAGCGTGCCTTCTTGGATGATGGCGCAGGGGGTGGAAGGGGAGAGGGAGGCTGCAATAAGTGTGCTAGCAATTGCCGGTGCATTCTTAACCCCCATAATGACCGCCAGCGTGGCGCCAGAACGGGCGAGAGCTTCCCAGTCCACCAAGGATTTCTCGTGGCCGGGTGGTAGATGCCCGGAAACCACCGTGAAGCCGTGGACGATGCCGCGCTGAGTTACCGGAACGCCAACGGCTGCGGGAACGGAAATAGCTGAAGTTACGCCCGGTATGACCGTGGTGGGAATCGAAGCTTCCGCCAGCGCTTGAACTTCCTCAAATCCGCGCCCAAAGACGAAGGGATCGCCTCCCTTAAGGCGGGCTACCTTGCGGCCAGAGCGGGCATGAGTGATGAGTAACTCGTTGATCTTTTCCTGCGAGATTGACTTCTTATAGGGGAGTTTAGAGACGTCAATGAGCTCTTTGGAAGAAATATCACACAGCCTATCGAGCTGCGCTGTAGGTCCCAGGTGATCGGCGAGAATAACCTCTGCATCCTGCAAGGCGCGCATGCCGCGTACAGTAATGAGGTCCCACGCGCCGGGGCCGCCGCCAATGAGGGTCACGGGATGGATCTGTGCGGAAGTCATGGGACTCCATCTTAGTGGGTGCCCGACTATGCTTAAGCCACATGGATACCGGTAATTATGATGCCGAAACCGTGCGCTTTTTTGATGTCGCGCACGAAGGCGCTCAAATCCGCCTATTGGCCGGAGAAGTGGAGCTTTGGAGCGAGGCGCTCCGCGGGCTTAATCCTCGCTCGCTGGTCATAATCCCCACCGATGCGATTGCCAGGGAAGCCGCCCACTTGGGTGTCGGCCTTGCAGAGCCGCTGCGAATCCCGCTCGTCGTCACCGAATCGCTCCCGCGTTACGTGGGAGCATTGGACGTGGTTGTTGTCGTAGGCGAGACCGGCGAATGCGATTGGGCTTCGCGCGCATTAATTGCCGCCAGCCAGCGCGGCGCCACCACCGTTTTGATTGGCCCGGCCAAGGGCCCGCTCGTGGAGGACTGCCCGGACGATACCCTCATCGCCCCCTGCCTACCTACGGCAGAGGGCAGTTCGCCTGCCCGCAACATCGCCGCACTGCATGCTCTGTGCTGCCTGCTCTACCAGGACCCGACCGCGGTGAAAGAGATCCTGGAGGATCTTGCTGCAGCCGTGGACCGCGAACTCGCGCAGCTTTCCCCTGAGCGCGATGCCACTACCAATCCGGGCCGCCAACTGCGCGAATTTATCGAAGGCGCCCGCATCATCCACTCCTGCGTGCTCGACCCTTATTCCTTTTCTGAGCGGCGTGAGCACGTGCAGATCGACGCCCTCGTCGCTCGTATGGCTGCGACCATCTGGGCGGTGCATGGCCTGCCGAGCGCTTTCGTGGACCCTGCGGAATTGCGACGCGCACTCGACCGAGATTCCGATAGCTCCCGAGCAAATGATCTCTTCTTTGACCCCTTCATTGATGGCGATGGCACTACGGATGCTTTGGTACCCTTGAAGGTGATTTTCTGGGGGCAGGAAGAGGCGAACCTGCCCAACTCGCTTGCAGTCCGCAGCATTGACCCGGAACCGGGCCTCGGGCATCTTGCCCGCTCACTGCAGCTTATTACGCGGAGTTTCTCCGCGACCGCCTACGAGATTTCTAAAGGATAGAAACACATGCAGCTGTTGCACAGCGCCACCCGCAACTATTCCTGGGGCTCGCGTACCCTCATCCCACACCTGCAGGGTCAGCCCGATTCAGAAAAGCCCGTCGCAGAGCTGTGGTTCGGCGCCCACCCCGGAGACCCGTCTACGGTGGATGACCGCCTTCTCAATGAGGTCATTGCGGAGGATCCAGCAGGGCAGCTAGGCAGCCGCGTTTCCGCCGAGTACGGTGAGCGCCTGCCTTTCCTCCTCAAGGTGCTAGCGGCCGAGGAGCCGCTATCCCTACAGGCGCACCCGTCGAAGGAGCAGGCAGAGGAAGGTTTTGCCCGCGAGAATGCCGCTGGGATTGAACTCACCGCACCCAACCGCAACTACAAGGACGATAACCACAAGCCCGAGCTTATCGTTGCGCTCACGGATTTCTATGCCATGGCTGGCTTCCGCCCGCTGGCGCGCACTCGCGAGCTTTTTGCTGCCTTGGAGTGCCCCGAGCTGGATCATTACGTTGCCATGCTGGACGAGGACCCCTCGGTAACCACCGAGTCCGCCAACCTTCGCGTTCTCTTTACCACGTGGATTACCATCCCGTCCGCCAAGCGCAAGGAACTCATCGCCGCCATAGTCTCCGCTGGTGAGCGCCTTATTGCCGCGGACCCGGCCGATTGGAAGTCCCGTGTAATGTCCACGGTGCTGGAACTCAACCAGCGTTACCCGGGCGATATCGGTGTATTGGGTGCACTGTTGCTTAACCACATCGAACTTTCTCCCGGCGAGGCCGTCTACCTAGATGCGGGCCAGCTGCACGCCTATGTCTCCGGCCTTGGCGTAGAGATTATGGCCAACTCCGATAACGTTTTGCGCGGCGGCCTTACCCCCAAGTTCGTTGACGTTCCCGAACTAGTCAAGGTTCTCACCTACGCGGCTGCCGATGAACCGCGTGTTCAACAGCAGGATAAGTCCGCTCAGAATAATGTGCACGATGCCGCCGCATGGTCTTACCCGGTCCCGATTGAAGAATTCCTGCTAGACCGTGTAGAGCTTAGCGGAGCATCTTCTGTGGATTTTGATTACGATGGCCCGACCATCGCCCTGTGTACCGCAGGCTCCGTTACCTTTACTGATGCCGCCGGCAAGACTCTCACCGTGACCCCCGGCCAAGCCGTCTGGTTGCCTGCCTCTGAGGGGCGAGTCACCGCCACTGCGGCATCCGACGCCGCCGACCTCTTCGTCGCCCGCGCTTAGCCCGACTGCGCTTGGCTCGCCTGCGCACCAGCGCGCTTTGCCGAACCCCTCTCCGCCGGGGCTCAGGCGAGGCGTGGAGCTTCATTTCAGGCGCGCTGCCGCAGCTTTCGTCGCTGCGCGAGTGCCTCACATGGCTGTTTCTTTTACAGCTCTAATGGTCCGGCGTATACAAAAGCACGTTTCCTCGAAATTCGCGTTCAGAATCGAGGAAACGTGCTTTTTGTATTCAGCTAATAGAGCAGTGGGCTGTGGATTAGCGTGAAGGGGCTGCCTTGCGCGGCGCCTGCTTGGTCGGCACGAAATCGGTCGGCTCTTGGTTCTGCTCGGCAGAAGGCTGCTCTGCGGCGGCTTGATCGTCGCGTGGTACTTCTGCCTCTGCGACCTCTTGCTGCTTGTTTTCGGTTAGTTGTCCCCGGTCCGGGTTGGGCTTGTTCTCACCAGTGGTTGTGCCCGTCCCATTTTGCTCCGAAGGCTGCGTCGGGGAAGGCTGCGGAGCGGACGGGGCAGTGGTGGTTTGCGGAGCGGTGCCGCCATTGCCGCCGTTGTTGCCCTGGTTGCCCTGTGGGGAACCGGTAGCCTGCGAGCCGTTTTGATTGCTTGGGTAATCAGGCGTCGGGCGCAGAACGCCTTGGCCGGTGTCTTGTTCACCCTGGATGCTGCCCATACCCTGCGAGGAGGCTCCTTGTGGGGAAATATTCTCCGGACGATAAACCTTGGTGGGCTGGGTAGCCGCCTGCGGGTGCATGACCGCATTGGGGGCTAGATACGGATCACTGTTATGCGGCTGGTGGTGCTTCGAATCGCCGGACGAAGCTGTAGAGCTTGTCGCATGTGCAGAGCGCTTGTTTGAAGGCGAATGGTCCGTGGGAGAAGTGGTGGTCTCCTCGGCCGCAGTGTGCGTCGGGGAGACGGAGGTGGTCCCGGACTGATCCGCGGCATTGGAATAGTTAGCGCTCGGCGAGCTCATGCGCCAGACTGTGAATCCGACGACGGCCGCGGCTATCAGTCCGGCCACAATGAACACGTAGACGCGGCGCGAATCTGGCTTCATCGTGGCTGTCCTTTCTGTGAGGTGGGCTGATTTAACCCCATAGGAGGTGGCGGTATAGCACCCCGGTAACAAGTTGGTAACGAGACTATCATGTTTAGGAAACATTGCTACGGCGTTGTGATTCTGTGATATGCCAACAAAACGCCAGTTCGCGGATGTAGGATGCCCTGCAAACCTTTTCATTGCGTGCTTTCTTTAGCTGGGAAAGCGTGTATAAATGGCGCTGAAAGCACCGAAGGAGTCAAAAAGTGAGTACTTGGGACGAAGATATTTTCAGCACGGACCTCAACGTCGATTTCTTGGAAGAAATGGCAAACCTCGATGAAGAAGGGGTAATTCGCGCCGTTGAGGATGCCTGCGAAGTAGCACATAGCAAGCCGCAGCTCAGTGAAGAAGAGGAACAGAACGCGCAAGCAGCAGCCACCATCGCTGCCATTTGGGCTGGCGCGCCCTTCAGTGCGGGCGAGGTTGTTGAAGACTACCCCTATATTAGGGAGCTGGTGGGGTCTGGCAGCGAAACCTTGACGGAAAATGCCCTCGAGGTACTAGAAAATGTCGAGGAAGAATATGACCTCGAAGCGTTTATAGAGGCCCTGTCCTAAGCCATACCTACTGCCCGCAGCAGTGGCCTCATGCCAGACAAAATAGAAGGGAAGGTACCCCACACCTATGCTTATCAGCATCGAAGGCATCGACGGTGCCGGTAAGAATACGCTGGTCTCCACAATCAGGGAGTCGTTGGATCGACCCGTGGAGGTCATCGCCTTCCCGCGCTATGCAGAATCGATTCACGCCCAGCTCGCCCAAAAGGCGCTCTACGGAAAAATGGGTGACCTGACAGATTCGGCATATGCCATGGCAACTCTTTTTGCCTTGGATCGTTACGGCGTAAAAGACCAATTGCAGCGAGCTAAGGGTACGGACGCCGTGGTGCTATTGGATCGGTATGTGGCTTCCAATGCGGCATATTCGGCGGCGCGACTCGAAGACGATGCCGTCATGGACTGGGTGCATGATCTGGAATTTGGCACTTTAGGCCTGGCGCAAGCGGATCTGCAGGTTTATCTGGATACTGCGGTAGAAGTGGCGTCGGAAAGAGCGCAGGCAAGAGCCCAAGCAGATGCCAACCGGGAGCGTGACCGCTACGAGCGCGATGGCGGATTGCAGGAACGCACCGCCGCGGCCTACCAGCGCCTAGCAGATGCGGGCTGGGGTGGACGCTGGATTGTCACCGCCGATGCGGATACTATAATTTCAGCGATAAAAGACCTTGTAGGAGAATAAAACGTGGCGCCCAAGATTTTGGTAGTCGATGACGATCCGGCTATCTCGGAGATGCTGACCATTGTGCTCGAGTCTGAGGGACTTAAGCCCATTCCGGTCATGGACGGCAATGACGCCGTGCCCGCCTTTGAGCAACACGAGCCGGACCTCATTCTGCTGGACCTTATGCTGCCGGGCATGAACGGCGTGGATATCTGCCGCGCCATTCGCCGTGAATCCTCCGTACCCATCGTTATGCTGACCGCCAAGACGGATACGGTCGATGTGGTACTAGGCCTTGAATCCGGCGCGGATGATTACATCACCAAGCCATTTAAA
Organism: Corynebacterium nasorum; assembly: GCF_032821635.1. NCBI lineage: Bacteria > Bacillati > Actinomycetota > Actinomycetes > Mycobacteriales > Corynebacteriaceae > Corynebacterium > Corynebacterium nasorum. The sequence goes on from NZ_JAVBIE010000014.1 coordinate 21,949, forward strand.
CCCAAGGAACTCATCGCCCGCATTCGCGCGCGCTTGCGCCGCACCGATTCCGCGGAGTCTGAAATCTTGGAGGTGGCGGACCTCATCATTGACGTGCCGGAGCATACCGTGCGCCGCACGGATGGTACCGAACTGAACTTGACTCCTTTGGAATTTGACCTGCTGCTGGAGATGGCGCGCCGCCCTGGCCAAGTGCATACGCGTGAGTCGCTGCTGGAGTCCGTATGGGGCTACCGCAATGCCTCTGATACGCGCTTGGTTAATGTCCACGTGCAGCGCCTACGCGCCAAGATCGAGCATGATCCGGAGGATCCGCAGATTGTGCTGACCGTGCGTGGCGTGGGGTATAAGACCGGTAAGCCCGGCGCCGGGGAGTAAGAACCATCGGCATCATTGAGCGTTTAAGGCGTATTCGAGACGCCTTCATTACAACGTGGCGTACCTCTTTGCAGGCGCGCGTCATTGGCATGATTTTGGTCGCCTCCTCGGTGGTCATGATCATCTTGGCCTACGCGTTGGTTTCTGTGCTGACTCAGCGCTTGGTTAGCCAAAAGGAAGACGTGGCGCAGCAGGAGCTGGAGCGTGCCCGCACGGCCGTGGAACAGCAGATTGATGCCACCAGTTCCGCCAATTCGGTGCAGGTACGCATCAATTCTGCACGTGCGGCACTGGGCCAGCTCTCTGCCCAGCAGGGCGATGCCCAGGCGGTTTATGAACCGGTCATCGTGGTGGAAAACCAGGATGGCTCGGTTATTACCTCGCCAGAAGGTTTCCCCGTGCCGGATCAGTTGCGGGAGATGGTGGATCAAGGTCAGATTGCGCAGCAGTATTTCCCGGCTCCGCGGGAAAACGGTGAGTATTACAACGCCCTGCTGGTAGGAACACCTACCGATACCGATATCCCGCATACTCAGGTCTACTTGGCACTGTCCATGGAGTCGGAAGAATCCACCATGGCATTGATGCGAGGCCTGCTTTCGGCGGCCGGTGTGGTCGTCGTGGTGCTGTTGGTGGGCATTGCCTGGCTGGCCACCCAGCAGGTTATTACGCCGATTCGTTCGGCTTCGCGCATTGCACAGCGCTTGGCGGCTGGTCATTTGAAGGAACGCATGGCCGTCGATAGTGACGATGAGATGGGCCGCCTGGCCGCGTCCTTCAATAACATGGCCGATAAGCTTTCTTCCCAGATTGCGCAGCTGGAGGAATACGGCGATTTGCAGCGGCAGTTTACTTCCGACGTCTCCCATGAGCTGCGTACCCCATTGACCACCGTGCGCATGGCCGCGGACATGATTGAGGCCGAAAGCGATAGCTTGCCGCACGGCGCCCAGCGAGCTTCCCGCCTGATGTCAAGCGAGCTCGATCGTTTCGAGGAATTGCTCGCGGACCTGCTAGAGATTTCTCGCCACGATGCCGGCGTGGCGGACCTGTCTACCGCCGCCATTGATCTGCGCTCCTGCGTGGAGTCCGCCTATGAGCAAGTCGAACATTTGGCTCGCGAGCTCAACGTAGAGGTCCAGCTCAACCTGCCGGATGAGCGCATCGCCGTCGAAGCCGATTCACGCCGCCTTGAGCGCATCTTGCGCAATCTTTTGGCCAATGCCATCGACCATTCGGAAGGCAATCCGGTAGCGGTGGATGTCGCCACCACGGAAACCGCGGTGGGCGTTACCGTTACAGACCATGGCGTGGGCTTGAAACCGGGCCAGGAAGAGCTGGTATTTAACCGCTTTTGGCGCGCGGATTCCTCCCGCAAGCGCCACTCCGGTGGCACCGGCCTGGGGCTGGCTATCGCCCGCGAGGACGCCGTCCTGCACGGCGGCACGCTGGATGCCACCGGCTACGAGGGCTTTGGCTCGCGCTTCCGCCTCATTATCCCGCGCACCCCGAATGCCGAGGTGGGAGAAGAACCCATCTCTGTGGAGATCCCTGGCGCACCCGTAAACAACCCTGCGGAAGGCGGCTCGTTGCCGGAATCGACCCCAGATGCCGGAGTTGAACTTCCAGAAGCGCAGGACTCTAGCACCGGTAATCCGGGTGTCGAACCCGCCTCTGCTACGCCTGCCATTGCATCCGGGATGAGCTCACCGCGCGCCGAAAAGAGCGATAAGACTACCACTGGCCAGGCCGAGGGGGATGGCATCCTATGGCCCTCGGAACGAGAGCTCAACCGTGGTGCGGCCGCCCCAGATAGGCGCGCCTATAAGGCCCCGGACTTTGAGGGGAGGAGGAAGTGAGCGTGTTCAGCAGCAACTATTGCAAAACCGCGGTCTTTAGTACCGCAGCGGTCGTGCTTTTTGTCAGCGGTTGTTCCACTCTGCCGAGTGACACCGGGCCGCAGGTGGTAGGGACCTACCAGCGACAGGAAGACAGTCCTGGGGAAGTTATTGCACCGCAACCGGGCGATGACCCGGATCTGACGTTGCGAGATTTCTATCAGGCTTCGGCCGTGCCCGGAAATGATCACGAAGTCGCCCGTGGTTTTCTTACGGATACTGCCCGTGGTGCATGGGACGCCAGCGGCGATGTGATGGTGGTCGATAGCCTGGATATCGTTACCGCGCCCGCCAATAAACAAAGCTCGAAAGATAATGAACGCGCCTTTACAGTACGTGGCACTATTATCGGCCGCCTGAAATCCGGTGGCGCGTATGTCCCGGAAAATGAGGGCTATGAGGCAGTCATCTACATGAAGATGCAAGACGATAGGTGGCGCGTCGATGGCCTGCCGGCCGGAGTGGTGATGGAGCGCAATGAAATGCGCAACCACTACGCCCCGCAATCGCTGTACTTCTATAAGCAGAGTAACGATGTGCTGGTTCCGGATCGTCGCTGGTTGTATAAGGGGGGCGAAGAATCGGAGTCGACGCTTATCACGTTGTTGATGGAGGGGCCTTCGGCCAGCATTGCCCCTGCCACCCGCCGTGCGGCGGGGGAGAATGTTACCTATGCCGGCTATGACCGCGAGCAAGGCTACCAATTCGAAGGCCTAGTGGACTTGGACGCCCACGACCGCACTCTCTTTGCCGCCCAACTGGTGTGGACGCTTAGCAAAGCCGGCCATACCGGTCCCTTTAAGGTCAAGGCCGATGGCGGTGACCTGGTGGAAGGTATGGATAGCTTGAGCGTGGATGACTTTGCGGACTATAACCCGGAAGAAAGCAGCACCGCGTTGTCTAAGCTCTACGCCCTTAATGAGGGCAACCTGCTGGAGGTAGACGATGGCGTGGCCGAGCCCGTTCAATCCACCTTGGGCAGTAGCGGAGACGTGCAGTCCGTGGATGTGGCCGATAGCGGCCTCGTTGCGGCCGTGCGCCGCAAATCCAATAATGATTTCTCCCTGCAGATAGGCGAGCTCGATGGCCAGCTGCAGGATGCGGTGGATGGTCCCACGCTGGCACGGCCGACCTTTGAATACAACGGGCAAGCCGCGTGGACTGTGGTTGACGGAGATCGCATCGTGCGCGTGGTGCGCTCCAAGACCACGGGCCGCATCTCCAAATCCGAGGTGGATGCCCGCAGCATTGACGATATTGAGGGCGAAATCTCCGTCATCCGCTTGTCCCATAGCGGTGCCCGCGTGGCCATGGTTATCGATGGGCACGTGTATATCGCGGCGGTTGCCCAATCCAGCAGTGGGGATAAGCGCATCGTCAACGCCCGCGAGGTCGGCCCAGAAGTTTCCGGTTCGGCGCTATCGTTGGACTGGAATATGGATGGCTCGCTCATCGTTGGTACCTCCTCGAGCCAGTCACCCGTCTGGCGCATCGAGCAGGATGGTTCCTCGGCTTCGACCATGCCTACCGGTAATATCACCGCCCCCGTGGTGGCTGTAGCTTCCTCGCCCACCAAGCTTTTCATCACTGATTCTCACGCCATGCTTGAGCTACCTTCCACCGTGATGGATGAGACCAACTGGCGTGAGGTCTCTGGGCTGCAGGGCCGGCGTTCTTCCCCTATCGTTTCTAACTAGCCGTCGGAAGGCTTGTGCGGCTAGGGGGGAGGCAACACGATGAGCTTGGGGGAGCTTATTTTTCCGCGCGCGTGTGCTGGATGCGGCGCGCCGGGCGAGGTGTTGTGTGAACACTGCCGCGAGCACTTGCGGCACCCGCCCTACCTGGTAGCACGGCCCCGGCTGCTGGGAGCGCCCGTGTATGCCCTTGGCTCTTATTCCGATATTCGCCGCCGCATCATCATTGGCATGAAGGAGCGCGGCAACCAGCCGGTTCGCGAGTATGTCGGGGCCGTCTTTGCAGCTGGGCTGGCCTATCTGAGTGCCCGTGGTGATATCCCGCGCGAGTTCACCCTTGTTCCTGCGCCTACCCGTCCGCGCTCGGCGCGGGCGCGCGGGGGAGACCCTGTGGCCGCTGTGTGCCATACAGCGGCGCAGCTGCAGCGCGTGGGCGTGTGCGCGGCTCTTTCCATGGGGCAGTCCACCGCGGATCAGTCCGAGCTTAACGCGCAGGATAGGTGGGCTAACCTGCAGGGGCGAGTCCGCGTTCATGCTCCCATTGCTCGCGCCCCTGCGTTGCTTGCCGACGACGTCGTTACCACCGGCGCCACCCTAGCCGCGAGCATTGCTGCCCTGCAGGCCGCGGGCGTAGAAGTATGTGGAGCATTGGTCTTTGCGGATGCCTAGATAAAGGCGGGATCTACCCTCGAGGTAGGGGAGCGGGAAAAAATTTCGCCCTGTCAGGTCATAACCAGTGATACCATGAGGAGTGTCACAGAGAGATAGCTACTGTGATTGAATCCAGTCCCCACTACTCAAGGGAGGCATTTCAATGTCCCAGCCAAACAAAGCTCAGGTAACGATTACGGGCCGTAATGTCGAGGTCCCTGATCACTTTCAAGAGCGAGTCAATGACAAGCTGGCCAAGATTGAACGCCTTGACCCCACCCTGACCTTCTTCCACGTGGAGCTGCAGCACGAGCCGAACCCGCGCCGCGATTCTGAAGCGGATCGCATCCAGATCACCGCTACGGGTAAGGGACACATCGCCCGTGCCGAAGCAAAGGAAGATTCTTTCTACGCTGCGCTCGAGACCGCCTTGGGCAAGATGGAGCGCTCCCTGCGCAAGGTGAAGGTGCGCCGCGAAAACGTCAAGAGCGGTCACCGCGCGCAAAAGGGCACCGGAGAGATTGCCGCTGAGATGGTGGCACAGGCTGAGGCACAGCGCGCCAAGGAAGAGCGCTACGTTGACCCTTATGCTGAGACCGTCGAGGATGTTCGTCCCGGCCAGATTGTGCGCACCAAGGAGCACCCGGCTACCCCGATGAGCGTGGATGATGCCTTGAGCGAGATGGAGCTGGTTGGCCACGACTTCTTCCTCTTCGTTAACGAGGAGAATAATAAGCCCTCCGTGGTTTATCGCCGCCACGCCTTCGACTATGGCCTTATTTCCCTGGCTGAAGACGCGGAGGCCTAAAGCGCTCGCACTTTCCTGAGGTAATGACCCCGCTGCATAACTGCAGCGGGGTCGAATTCGTATCAAGGGAAATGGTGTCTTGGTGGGGGGAGGTTCGACGTCGGCAAGCGGCTTTAAAGGCTTAGATATGCCAGATGAAGGTTGCGCGCATGCCCTATGCGCTAGGCGGAAGGTGCTTTGTGAATGCGAGTGAGTACAATAGCGACGAGTTAACTTTATTGTCGCGACTAGAAGGACTAACTAACCGTGTTTGGACTTTCCAAGCTGCTGCGCGCGGGCGAGGGCCGTACGGTCAAGCGCCTGGGCAAAATGGCAGACGACGTAATTGCCCTTGAGGATAAGTACGCGGAGCTTTCGGACGAAGAACTTAAGGCAAAGACCGATGAGTTCAAGACTCGTCTTAAAGACGGCGAAGAGATGAATGACATCTTGCTCGAGGCATTTGCCACCGTCCGCGAGGCTGCCTGGCGCGTCCTCGATCAAAAGCACTACCGCGTGCAGATCATGGGTGGCGCGGCCCTGCACTTCGGCAACGTTGCCGAGATGCGCACCGGTGAGGGCAAGACCCTGACCTCACTCCTGCCTGCCTACCTTAATGCGCTTGAGGGCAAGGGCGTCCACATCGTGACCGTCAATGATTACTTGGCAAAGCGCGACGCGGAGATGATGGGCCGTGTCCACCGCTGGCTCGGCCTGTCCGTAGGCGTCATCCTGTCTGAGATGCGCCCACCAGAGCGCAAGGCTGCCTACGATTGCGACATTACTTACGGCACCAATAACGAGCTAGGTTTTGACTACCTGCGCGATAACATGGTGCGCTCCCTCAATGAAGTGGTGCAGCGCGGTCACAACTTCTGCATCGTGGATGAGGTTGACTCGATTCTTATCGATGAAGCCCGAACCCCGCTTATCATCTCCGGCCCAGTAGACGGTTCCTCCCAGTTCTACAGTGTCTTCGCCCAGCTGACACCGCGCATGCGCGAAGGCATCCACTACGAGGTAGACCACAAAAAGCGCACCATCGGTGTGCTGGAAGAGGGCGTGGAATACGTAGAGGATCAGCTCGGCATCGATAACCTCTACGCCCCGGAGCACTCCCAGCTGGTGTCCTACCTGAACAACGCCTTGAAGGCCAAGGAGCTTTTCACCCGCGATAAGGACTATATCGTCCGCAATGGTGAAGTCATGATCGTCGACAGCTTCACCGGCCGCGTGCTGGCCGGCCGCCGCTACAACGAAGGCATGCACCAGGCCATCGAGGCCAAGGAGCAGGTAGAGATCAAGAACGAGAACCAGACGCTGGCTACCGTTACCCTGCAAAACTACTTCCGCCTCTATGAGAAGATCTCCGGCATGACCGGTACGGCAGAGACCGAAGCCGCCGAGCTGCATTCCATCTATGGCCTGGACGTAGTGCCGATTCCTACCAATAAGCCAAATCAGCGTGCGGACCACTCTGACCGCATTTACAAGACGCAGGAAGCCAAGTTCGCCGCCGTGGTGGACGATATTGCTGAGCACGTCGAGGCCGGTCAGCCAGTATTGGTAGGTACCACCTCTGTGGAGCGCTCCGAGTACCTGTCCCAGCTGCTATCCAAGCGGGGAATCAAGCACAACGTGCTCAACGCTAAGCACCACGAGGAAGAGGGCCAGATCATCGCCCGTGCCGGCCGTCCTGGCACCGTAACCGTGGCTACCAACATGGCCGGCCGTGGTACGGATATCGTGCTTGGTGGTAACCCCGAGGTCATCCTCGATGAGAAGCTGCGTGAGCGCGGCCTAGATCCATTCGAGGATGAGGAAAAGTACCAGGAGGCCTGGGAGGCAGAGATCGATGCCGAAAAGGAACACTCCAAGAAGTTGGGTGACCAGGTCCGCGAGGCCGGTGGACTCTACGTGCTGGGTACTGAGCGCCACGAGTCGCGCCGCATTGATAACCAGCTGCGTGGTCGTACTGGCCGCCAGGGTGACCCGGGTGAGACCCGCTTCTACCTGTCCATGCGCGATGAGTTGATGGTGCGCTTCGTGGGACAGTCCATGGAGAACATGATGAATCGCCTCAATGTGCCGGACGATGTTCCAATCGAAGCCAAGATGGTCTCCAACTCCATTAAGGGCGCCCAGGCGCAGGTGGAGAACCAGAACTTTGAGATGCGTAAGAACGTTCTCAAGTACGACGAGGTGCTTAACGAGCAGCGCAAGGTGGTCTACGCTACCCGCCACGATATCCTCGATGCCGGCGATATTCAGGACAATATCCGCGGCATGATTGATGACACCGTTTCCGCTTATGTCGCCGGCGCTACCGCCACCGGCTACGTGGAGGATTGGGACCTAGATGCGCTGTGGAACGCATTGGATTCCCTGTACGGTCCCACCATTTCCCACGAGGAACTGGTCGAAGGCTCCGAGTATGGTTCCCCAGGCGAACTTTCCGCTGAGCAGCTTCGCGACGCTTTGGTAGAAGACGCCAATAACGAATATGACAAGCTCGAGGAATCTGTAACCGCAATTGGCGGCGAGCAGCAGATGCGCAATACCGAGCGCATGGTCATCCTGCCGATTATTGACCAAAAGTGGCGTGAGCACCTCTATGAGATGGACTACCTCAAGGAGGGCATTGGCCTGCGCGCGATGGCACAGCGCGATCCGCTGGTGGAGTACCAGAAGGAGGGCGGCGAGATGTTCAATGCCATGAACGAAGGCGTCAAGGAAGAGACCGTCCGCCAGCTCTTTATGCTGCGCAAGCAGTTCAAGCAGCAGGAAGAGGAACAGGCCGGTGAGTCTTCGACCGCTGCGAACAACAACGGTGGGGATACCGTAGAGGCCTAAAACCCGGTGTCCTTTCTCAAACTCCGCCCCGCACCCACTCTTAAAAGTGGGAGCGGGGCGGGTTTCTTTTTAGGGAAAAATGAGTAGAATATAAGAATCTTGTCCAATCTGCTTTTTCCTGTGAGGAACTCCACTGACGATGCGTCGCCGTTCTTTGCGTCTAGGAATTACGACGCTTCTGTCTGCTACCTTGCTTGGTGGCGCCACCCCAGCCGTGGCGTATGAGATGCAGCGCGACTCCGCGTCCTCTCTGCGCATCATCTTGGACTCGGGCGAAAAACTAGAACAGGACAACGCAGCAGCGGCCATTTTGGCTATCGCTACCCAGCGTAAGGAAGCGTTGGTGGCAGATGGAATTTTGTCGCAGGAGAAAGCGGATGCTGCCTTTGACCATTATTTTGGCGCATCCCGGCTCAATACTGCGCGCGCCGATGGCAATATCTATGCCACACCGCTCGATTTCCCGTGGGAGCCCGAAGCGCGTCCACAATCGCGGGAAGGCAAGCAGTTCACCGAAGCTGCCGTGCTGGATTACCTTGACGTGCTGGGTGCCAACTATGCCCAGGTGGTGATTCGCGCCGAGCTGGGTGAATTCACTAAGGATCTGCCGAAGTCCACTGCAGGCAATGCAGAGTCTTCTCCGCGGCCACAGAGGCCCGCCACCGGGGATACAGGCTCCGCCTTCCAGGATGAGTTCCCGGATTACGCGTCAGCGCTGCGCGATATCGTCACTATCACCAAGCAGGTCAATGCTCCCTTGGAAAAGGCAGCAGCAACCCACCGTGGTGTGAATACCGTACTCGCGGATGGCACTGCTGATGACAATTCCGGGCTATCCGTCCTGGAAGGTGGTCTGCTGACTACCGGTATTGCGGCGCTAGCAAGCGCTGCCGGAATTGGATGGTCCGCACTGAACTGGTCCGATATTCTTTCTCAACTCGGCCAGTTCATTTCCTAGGCGGTGAGGTCCGTTCGCATAGCTTAGAGCAAGCGGAACGAGGTTAATCCCGTGTGACTGGCTGATCCTGTAAAAGCATGCTGCTGTTGACCTATATAAACAGAGCCGAAATACTCTCCGTTTGAGCGCGCGTGCAGGCTTGTCAATTGCAATCTGTCCGTGGTGTAGGGGCTGGAGCGTTGGCGCACCCACGAGCCAATATGCAGCCGGATTGCGTCCGAATAGCGCGCGGAATTGAGGTGAGCTAGCGGCCGATAGCCGGCAGCAACCTCGAGTGCGAAGATTACCCAGCCTTGGATGCGGTGTTGGGCGGCGACCTCCGCGGACGTCGGCAAGCGGCCGTAGCGCACGCGATGAGGCGCGAGGAAGAGTTTGAGGTGTGAGTAGCCAGGGATGGGCTCGTACATGATGGGGAAGTAGTGCTCCTGAATAAGGGCAGGAGGCGGACGCGTGATAATTGTCTCATGCCCGGCTCGTGGCCGCCATTTCTGAGGGTTTCCTGAAAGGGGTGGCCGCGAATGCGCGCGCGGTTCGCTATACTCTCGGGGAGTTAAAGAGAAAATCGTAACCAAAGGATTTAAGTACATGCGTGGTCTGATCGTTGACTATGTCGGCGTCCTCGACGGCACCGAAGAAGATAACCGTCGCTGGAAGGCGCTGCTGGCCGCCGCCAAGGCAAATGGCGCGGCAACCGCCATCCTCTCCAATGACCCGGGCGGTCCAGGCGCGGAGCACATTCGCGAGTGGGAGTACCGCGGAAACGTAGATGCAGTTATTCTCTCTGGTGAGGTTGGGGCGGAAAAGCCAGAGGTCGCTGCATTTCAGGCGGCCGCAGATGCCCTAGAGCTTCCGCTCAATGATTGCGTCATGGTTGATGATTCTATTCTCAACGTCCGCGCCGCCGTGGAAACCGGCATGGTGGGCTTTTTGTACACCAGCTTTGATCGCGTTTCCGTAGAAATCCAGGCTGTCTTCGATATTGAAGGTGAGTTTTAGTGGCTAAAGCCCGCGTCTACATTCCCGCAACCTACGCCATGCTGGCGGAATTGGAAGAAACCGGTTCCCTTTCTGCGCGCTCCGGCTGGGGTTTCATGGTGACACCAGCGCTGCAGGATTTCTATACCGAGGGCGATGAAGAAGAGATTGCCTACTCGGCATTCCTCGAGGCATCTATGGCCTCTATGCGCCTTCTGGCCATCGGCGATGAAGAAAAGTTCCCGCATCGCCGCGTGGTCATCTCCGTGGACTTGGATGATTCTGTCATCACCCCGCGACCGGATATGGGCGAGCCGGTGGTAGAACTCCAGCCGGCGCAATTCAGCAAAGACGATCTAGCGGCCATCCACGTGGATATTGCGGAATCCGAAGAAACCACCGCGAAGGCCATCGAGGCTATTGACACCGCAGACCTTGGCGATGAGGACGCGGAGCTGGCCGTGGGAGATGCGCTGGATAAGTTTATGGCCTTTTATCACCCCAGCGAACTGCCTTTCCTCGTAGAATTGCTCTAAAACTGAAGGAGAAAACATGACTCAGCGTTTCAAGAACCTGGCTGCAGCTACCGTTACCGCAGGCGTAGCCCTCATTTCCGCGCCAGCCGCTCTGGCGGCCGATACCACCCCGGCCGCAGATGCCGCTGCCGATGCCGTGCCCACGACCCCGTGGCTAGCGCTGCTAGAGACCTCGTCCCAGGGCACTTGGGGCCAGATCCTGGATGTGGTCTTTGGCATCGTAGATGTCCTGCTAGGCGTGATGGCCGATACTGGCTTCCACCTTTAATTTTCCCAGTCCACGTTGGTGCGCAGGGCCTCGAGCAGGCCGCGCACCGCGTCGCGCCGCCGCGCACTGGCGGTATCCGGGGGGATAAGCGCAGGGTCATCCAGCCCGCATTCTGGGTCCGCAGGCGGGCCCATATGCGTACAACCACGGGGGCAATCCTCGACGGCGGCCGCAAGATCTTCAAAGACACCGAGCACGTCATCAGCATCCACGTGTGCGAGGCCGAAGGAACGAATGCCGGGGGTATCGATAATCCAGCCGGCAGAGTATGCATCATCGGCGGGGAGGGGAAGCGCTACCGATTGGGTAGAGGTATGCCTGCCTTTGCCTACGCCCGATACTTCCCCCGTCTCCCTATCCGCATCCGGAACCAGGCGGTTGACCAGGGTGGATTTGCCCACGCCGGAGTGGCCGATGAGCGCGGTGACGTGGCCATCGATGTGCTGGCGCACGGACTCGAGGCCGTCTTCGACGCCGGCTTTCACCACCGTGACATCAAGATCAGCAAACTCGGCCGCGAACGGCTCAGGATCCGTGAGATCTGTTTTAGTCAGGCACAAGATCGGGTGGATATTGCCCACGAAGGCGGCGATGAGGGCCCGCTCGACAAACCCGGAACGCGGTGGTGGATCGGCCACGGCGGTGACGATGAGCATCTGGTCCGCATTCGCCACCACGATGCGCTCATAGGGGTCGGTGTCATCGGCGGTGCGCCGAAGGACGGAGGTGCGCTCTTCCAGCTTCACTATGCGCGCTAAGGTGTCCTTCTTGCCGGAAGTATCGCCCACGACACCTACGCGGTCGCCCACCTCGATGGCGGTGCGGCCGAGTTCGCGGGCGCGCATGGCGGTGACCCGTGGGCCGTCATCTAGCGCGACGCCCCAGCGCCCACGGTCTTTGGTGATGACCATGCCGAACTTGGCATTTTTATGTTTGGGACGATCCTTGGTGCGCGGCCGCGAACCCTTGCCAGGGCGCACGCGCACGTCGGATTCATCAAAGGAACCGAAACGCCTAGCCATTGCTCTCCTGTTGTTCGGGGTCCAGCATCGTCTCCCACATGCGGTCGAAGCCGGGAAGGGTCTTCGCCGTGGTAGAAATATCTTCGATCTCTATGCCCGGCACCTTCAGACCGAGGATGGCACCCGCGGTGGCCATGCGGTGGTCCGCGTAGCACGGCCATTCTCCACCGTGGAGAGGGACGGGGTCGATGTGCAGGCCGTCGGCAAGTTCGGTGACCTTACCACCGAGGGCGTTGATATTATCCGCCAGCGCCTTCAAGCGGTCGGTCTCGTGGCCGCGCAGGTGAGCTATGCCGGTAAGGGTAGAGGGGGTGTCTGCCAGGGCGCACAACGCAGCGACGGTAGGGGTGAGCTCGCCAATATCACCCATATTGCGCTCAATACCCTGCAGCGCTCCGTCTTTGGAGCCCTTTGCAGTGACAAATCCCGGCTCTTGGGTGACCATAACGCCCATATCCACCAAGATATGGCGAATAGCGTCGCCCGGCTGCGTGGTATTGGCGGGCCAGCGCTTAATGGTCACGCGGCCGCCGGTGACAGCAGCGGCGGCAAGGAAAGGCGTGGCATTGGACAAATCCGGCTCGATGTTCCACTCTCGGCCGGCGATCGGGCCAGGGTGCACGGTCCACGTATTCTCGCCGGAGTCTACGCGCACGCCTGCCTGGCGCAGCATGCCCACGGTCATTTCCACGTGCGGCAAAGAGGGCAAGGGGCCGCCCTCATGGGTTAGGGTGATGCCCTTTTTAAAACGTGCACCGGCTAGCAGCAGTCCGGAGACGAACTGCGATGACCTAGAGGCATCGATGGTGACCTCGCCGCCTTCTGGCACCCCGTGCGAGCGCACGGTGAAGGGCAGGCTATCGCCGTCCACCTCTACGCCAAGGTGGCGCAGCGCATCGAGGGTGGTGGACATGGGGCGGGCGTAGGCCTGCTCGTCGCCGTCGACAAGCACGGCGCCATCAGCCAAGGCTGCAACCGGCGGGATAAAGCGCATCACCGTGCCTGCTAGGCCGCAATCTACCGTTGCGCCCTTGAGCGGGCCTGGGGTGACGTGGATGTCCTCGCCGTCGTGCTCGAAGCGCACGCCCATAGACTCCAACGCCTTTTCCATCAACTGCGAATCCCGCGAGACCAGCGGAGCGCGCAGGGTAGAGGGGCCATCGGCCAACGCGGCCAAGATGAAGGCGCGGTTGGTAATAGACTTCGAGCCCGGCACGTGCTGGGCCCACGTAATGGGGCCTGCCGCTTGCGGGGCGGACCATGGTTGAGACATATCGTCCATAATAGAGGGCATGTGCGGAAGATTCGTTCTTTTTACCGAGTCCCTCCTTGATGAGGTGGGAGAGCTGCCCGGAGTCACCGAGGTACAGGCCCCGCAAGGAACCCCAGGGCCCCGCTACAATATTGCGCCTACCCAGCCGGTGGCCATCGTGCGCGTGCGCGAAAGCCTGGCTCAAGTCGATCCTGCGCGGTGGGCGCTATTGCCGCACTGGAAGAAAGATCTTGAGGGCCCGCCGCTGTTTAATGCGCGGGCGGAGACCGTGGCCTCCAAGCCTTCTTTCCGGCACGCTTTTAAGGGACAGCGCTGCCTCATCCCGATGAATGGTTACTACGAGTGGCGCCAGGAAAAGGGCGGCAAACAGCCCTACTTCGTGCGCGCGGAGGAAGGCCTGTTGTGGGCCGCAGGCCTCTGGGACACCGGCTTAGACCGCCTGTCCGCCACGATCATTACCACTGCAGCCACGGAAGAAATGGAGTGGCTGCACCACCGCCTGCCGCGCTTTTTGGCGGCCGAGGAAATGCGCACCTGGCTAGAGGGCAGCCCCGAGGAGGCCGCCGAGCTGCTCTTGCCGACGCCCCTGCGGGGCTTCCACACCCACCCCGCCGACAAGGCCGTGGGCACTGTATCCAACGACTATCCAGAGCTACTCGGCGAGTAGATCGGCAAAGCTGGCGTCACACAGCTGCGCGAGGTCCTCCGCATTGAGTTCGATATCTAGCCCGCGGCGCCCGCCAGAGATGAAGACGGTATCGAAAAGGATGGCGGTTTCCTCGATAATGGTGGGCAGTGGATTCTTCTGCCCGAGCGGGGAGATGCCGCCGGGAATATATCCGGATGACTTAGAGGCGTCGTGCGGATCGGCCATGGCGGCTTTGGAAACATTGTGTGCGACTGCGGCTTTTTTCAAGCTCAGGTGGTGGGTAGTAGGGATAACGCACACCGCCAATTTGCGCTTTGGTCCCTTGCCCGCGGTTAAATCGATGACCAGGGTTTTGAGCACGCGCTCCGGCTCTACGTCTAGAGCTGCGGCGGCGTGATCACCGAAGTGATCGGTGCCCGCTTCAAAGGTGTATACGTGGTGCTCGATACCGGCGTCTTCTACAACTTTGAGCGCTGGGGTGGCTGCGTGCGGGGACTTTTTAGACATGACTGGGATTCTAACGCTAGGCGTTAGTATGGAAATTGTGGCTAAAGAAACAATCAGCGAAAAGGAGCTGCAGCGCCGCTTTGAAGCGGAAGCGCTGCCCCTGCTAGATCAGCTCTACGGTGGTGCCTTGCGCATGACGCGCAATCCCCAAGACGCTGAAGACCTAGTGCAGGAGACCTACCTCAAGGCCTATAAGTCCTTCCATTCCTTTACTCCGGGTACGAATCTCAAGGCATGGCTTTATCGCATCATGACCAATAACTACATCAACTCCTACCGCAAGGCGAAGCGCCGGCCAACGGAGTCCTCGGCTGATGACTTGAGTGATTTTCAGCTCTATACCACCGCCGGACATGATTCCACCGGTCTGGAATCCGCCGAGGTAGCCGCGCTCAAGGACATGCCGGATTCCACCATTTCAGAGGCCATGAATGACCTGCCCGATGATTACCGCATGGTGGTTTACTACGCGGATGTGGAGGGCCTGGCATATAAAGAAATTGCGGAAATCATGGACACTCCTTTGGGCACAGTGATGTCTCGGTTGCACCGGGGAAGAAAACTACTCCGAAAAGCGTTGAAAGACGTGGCACGAGAACAAGGTATTGGATTAGAACACCCAGACATGGAGGAGAAGTAATGGAACGCGCAACGGAACACAACTGTGGTGCGTGTAGCTCCCCAGAGGTACAGGCCCTCCTGTGCGAGCTTCTCGATGAATCCACCACCTATGCCCGCGCGCTTGCCATCCGCGAGCACATCGCCCAGTGTGATTTTTGTCAAAAACGCCTCGAGAGCGAGGAGATTATTCGTTCGCTGGTGCGCAACTGTTGTAACGGGCAGGCCAAGGCGCCGCAGGCGTTACGCCGCCGCATCTCGGTTGAAATCACCCGCATCGAGACCACCTGGTAGTGCGGACATACGGCACGGGCTGCTAAGCGGCCTGCGCCGATTCGGCAAAGCAAAAGCCCGGCTCCTACGGTCTGTGATGACCGTGGGCCGGGCTTATGTGCTGTGCGTTATGCGCCAGGACGCTTGCCGTGATTAGCGGACTTCTTGCGGCGATCCTTGCGCTTGCGACCACGCTTGCTCATTGCGCACTCCTTCGTTGAGGGTATCTGAACTTTATTCAACTTTAGCGGCTAAGGGCGCCGAAACGAAAATTGGGGGCCGATGATTAAGCGGAAACGCGGGCGCGTCCACGGCCGCGGTTGCGGCGGCGCTTGAGGGCGCGGCGCTCCTCTTCAGATAGACCGCCCCAGACGCCGGCGTCCAAGCCGGACTCCAGTGCCCACTTCAGGCAGGAAGAGGCAACGGGGCAACGGTTGCAGACCAACTTGGCCTTAGCAATTTGGGTAAGTGCAGGACCAGAATTGCCTACTGGGAAGAACAGTTCGGGGTCTTCGTCGCGGCAAACAGCTTCGTGGCGCCAATCCATGATTGATATCTCCTAACAAAAATTCGACAGCAGAAAGCACAAGCACTTTTCATAAAATGAAAAGCAACCAATGCCATGGGTGGGTGGTTGTGTGAACTGGTCTGCGCGCAGTGGGGCCCGGTCTCGAGGTCGGGCCAGCGTCGCCGCCGCCAATGGTCCACATTGTGGTTACTTGAAGTTTCCTTCAAGTTAAGAAGAGGTTTACGTCCTCTTTCTTTTTGCTACCCCAGAATCATGACATGTTTACTCAGGCTCCGCTAGGGGTAGAGGCGAAAATGTGTTAAACATCACTGAATGGAAAGTGGTGTGGGGGTCATTTAGATAGACGCTGGAGTTGAAAGAAGCCTGTGAGAAACGCGCTGAACTGGCGCATTGACTGAAACTACTTGAGTGTGGTGACTAGAGAAGCGTCAAATCTGTCCGGTTAGCCCTTGCCCCCGCGAAACCTGAGTGGCGCACAAGAAAATGGCGTTGCCCGTGAGTAGACTGTGGGCTTGTGTCCAAACAAAACAAGAAGGTAAACACAAAGCAAAATGCTGCCTCCACGCGGTCGATTAGTGGGGAAGAAAAGACCCAGCACGGGGCGCCGCAACCAGTCCTCGTGGCCGCAGCACTCGCCGTGATTCAGTCCATCGCCGTAATCTGTTTTGGCATCTTCCTGATCGTGCGCGAATTGACCGGTGCGGAAAACGGCTCCATGGTGTCGGATTCGGGCTCTGGAAGCTTTGTGGGGCTAGGCACCGCACTCTTTATCTTTATCGTGTTTGGTTTTGTCATCATTGGCGCTTGGGCCATGGTCAAGGGAAAGCGCTGGGGTAGGGGAGCCATTATTTTGGTGGAGCTAATCTTGGCGGCTAGCTCCTTCCAAATGTTTAGCGGTGGATCGCCGCTACTGGGCGCGGTGACATTGCTGAGCGCCGCAGTGGTCATCTTCTTGCTGATGTTCGTACGCGCCTCCACTGAGTGGGCGGCAGCAAACTTTTAAAGTCGTCTTCACGTGTAAAAGGCCGCGCCCGGTAAAACCCGGAATGCGCGGCCTTTTTATGCGATGGTGGGGTACTAATCGGCGCTAAGGCCCACTACCTTATCGCCGCGGGTTTCCACAATGGTGTCACCCGCTAAGGTGAGATAAACGGCACCGCGGTAGGCGCCGCGGTCAACCGGGACGGTCCGCAGAGTCTTGCCAGTGGACCAGTCCATGACTGCAATTCCTTCTTTGGTAGGCACCAGCATCTGCTCGTTGACAGCGATGGGGGTGCCGATGGCCTCTTCCACGATGCGATCAACCGAGAGGTCGCTCGGCTTAAAGAGGTAAAGCCGGGAGCCATCAAACCAGGTCATATGGTGCGGCAAGTCCGCAGTTGCCGGCGCGAAGGGGGAGTCGCCGGTGTCTATAGCCGGAGAAGGCTCTGCTGGGGAAGAGTCGAGCTTTTTACCTTCTTTGTTATATGACTCGATGGAGGGGTGTGGTCCTGGCCGGTATACGGCGGCGGCCTTTTGGCCTACGGCGACAAGGCGGGCGCCATTGGTGGCAATGTCCACATCGGCGGCGATGTCCGGTTGACGGGAATCATCGGGGGTGGTGTCTTGGAAGCGCAACCAGGTGGTATTCGGCTTATCGGGGCAGGACTCGGTCAGGGCTAAGTTCTCGGTACGGGTAAGGGCCGAGGTGAGCGTGCAATCCTCATGCGGTTGCTTGTCCGGTTCTTGTTTTGCCTCCACGTCACCGTATTCCACGGTACGTACCATATCGGAGCGCCACAGATCGATGCGGTCGGTGGAGACCGTTCCTATCCGGTCATTGGAGGATATGGGTACCACCTCGTCCGAATTTATGGCACTACGGGTGCTGTCATACTCACCAGTCGCGGCATCAATCGCCACGGTATCTCCGCAGCCCACACCGGTCTTATAAGTAGCTACTATCTTGCCCCATGCAGCAGACAGTGAGCATAGTTCGGCATCAGTGCGCTCATAGGTCCACGCTTCGGAACCGTCCGGATTGGTAGCCGTGAGCGTGTGATCCGCATGTGTGATGGTCAGGCCGTGCGCCGAAACCGCTCGGTATTGGCCAGGCACCGGTTCATTGGGGAGGCTGAAGGACTCGTGGAGGTTAGTCGGGACTGTGGAAAGTGCGGGTGCATCCTTTTCCCCAGGAACGGCCGCCTGGCTCAAATGTGCCTGATTGATATTGGCAGTGACGGCTGCACCGCCTACCGCGATGGCGCAGACCACGGCAATGATGCCGGTGGCCTTCCAATCAGAGAGCGTGGAACGCAAAATGGGAGCCTTAGTCATCGGCGGCCTCCTCGTCGGCGCCGGGAGCTGCCGCGGCGCGCAGTGGTACGGGTGGGGGATTTCTCGTGGACTGAAACCTGGCCTACAACCTTGGTCTCGGGGCCTACGGTCTCCTCAGCATCCGCGGGGATGTCTAGCGCTTGGGCCAGCTCTGGGGAAGTAGAAAACCATTGTGGCGGCTCCGGCTCTCCCAAATCCAGCTCATCGTTAATGACTTGCCATTTGCCCAGCTCATCGTAGCCCACCAAGGTGATGGCGGTACCGGTATGCCCGGCGCGACCTGTGCGACCAATACGGTGGACAAAGGTCATTGGATCATCTGGTACCTGGTAGTTGATGACGTGAGTGACATCATCGACGTCGATACCGCGGGCAGCAATATCGGTGGCGACCAGGATGTCTACCTGGCCGGAGCGGAAGGCCTGCAGGGATTTCTCGCGGGACTTTTGCCCAAGGTCGCCGTGGACGGCTCCCACGCGGAAGCCGCGCCGGGCGAGATCATCGGCCAAATGGGCGGCCGCTCGCTTGGTACGGGCGAAGATGATGGTGCGCCCGCGGTCGGCAGCCTGCAGGGCGTGCGCGACGATGGCAACCTTATCCATGCGGTGAGCTTGGAAGGTGACCTTGCGGGTGGAGGAATGAGTGAAATCCTGCTCGCCCGATTCGGCGCGGATATGGATGGGCTTATCCATAAAACGGCGGGCCAGCGTTAAAATCGCGCCCGGCATCGTAGCGGAAAAGAGCATGGTCTGGTGCGCATTGCCATCCAGAGCCTGCAGGATGGCCTCCACCGAGGGTAAAAAGCCCAAATCTAGCATCTCGTCGGCTTCATCGAGTACCAAGATGGCCACGCGGTCTAGTTGCAGATTGCCGCGCTCGTGGAGATCGATCAGGCGGCCAGGTGTACCGATGATGACATCGGCGCCCTTATTGAGCTTTGTGATCTGTTCCTCGTAGGGCTGGCCTCCGTAGATGGAAACCAAACGCACCGGTATGTCAGCGGCGGCTACCTGCAGGTCTTTGGTGACCTGCTGGGCAAGCTCACGGGTGGGGACCACCACGAGGGCGCGCGGGGTGCCATCGAGCTCTTCGATATCGGCATCATCAAAGACACGATCCAAAAGCGGCACGCCAAAGCCGTAGGTTTTGCCCATGCCGGTGCGCGCTTGGCCAATCAAATCCTGACCGGACAAAGCGATGGGCAGGGTTAATTCCTGGATTGCAAAAGTACGCGTGATGCCACGGGTGGCGAGTCCATCGCAGATTTCGGCCGCAACGCCGAGTTCCGCGAAGCTCGGTGGCTGGGATTTTATGTCAGACACACCTTGATAGTAGCCGGGATGGTTATAGTGGGGCCATTGACAATAAAACTCTAGTTAGAGGAGGAACCCTCATGGATATCAAGTTTGGCTTCGCAGACACCGCTCGCGAGCTGGTCATTAGCGCTGCAGGTGACCAGGCTGACCTGACGCAGAAGATCAATAGCGCCCTGGCGGATAACTCCACCTTGGAACTGGAAGATGACAAGGGCCGCAAGTACCTCGTGCGCACTGACCGCGTGGTCTACGTTGAGGTGGGCATTGCGAAGAAGCACGCCGTGGGATTCGCCGGCGCCTAAAGACGAGCGCACCGGTCTGCTGATTCAGATTTTTAAAAATAAACGGGTAACCTAAGGCCCCATGGAAGACAGGGAGACTCGCCACGCTCACCGGAGCCAGGGCCATTCGCCGGACCACCCTAATGCGGTGGTCCGGTTTGCGCGTCAATATGGCTGGTGGCGCGTGGTGGCTATCCCTTTGATGATCGCCTTGACCATCTG
Organism: Corynebacterium nasorum; assembly: GCF_032821635.1. Classification (NCBI taxonomy): domain Bacteria; kingdom Bacillati; phylum Actinomycetota; class Actinomycetes; order Mycobacteriales; family Corynebacteriaceae; genus Corynebacterium; species Corynebacterium nasorum. Next base: position 41,953 of record NZ_JAVBIE010000014.1, read on the forward strand.
GTTCATTGTCGATATCGCCACCGCTTCCTCCTCTGAAGAAGGGGCGGAAGAAACTACCACAGCTGCCCCGACGAGTGCCGAGAAAATCGGGCCTGATCCGGCTGATGCGGAAGCGGTCAAACGGGAAATTAGTGAGATGCCGCCCGGTGGGGCGTTTACCAAGCAGGGAAAGGGCACTTTCCATGAGGTGGGCGAGCCCGGCGCCGTAGCCGGTAAGGGTGGCGCGCAGAAGGTGCGCTATTCCATCGAGGTGGAAGATGGCCTCAATACCGCACCGTATGGCGGCGATGATTCTTTTGCAGCCATGGTGGAGGCCACCCTTTCTGATCCGCGCGGCTGGACCGCGCACAAGGACTTCGAGTTCGAGCACGTGGCCTCTGATGCGGATCCAGATACCCGTATCCAGCTGACCTCCTTGGGTACCGCCGCGGAGCGGTGCGGGGAGAAAATTGAAACGGAAACCTCCTGCCATACCACCATTACTGGCGAGTCCACCACGGTTATTAATGAGGCTCGCTGGGTGCGCGGTGCGACGCCGTTTGAAGGCGATATGGGTAACTACCGCCAGTACGTTATTAACCACGAGCTGGGCCACGCCATTGGCTATGCGGCCCACCAGCCGTGTGGTGGGCAGGGCAAGTTAGCTCCGATCATGATGCAGCAGACCTTGGATCTCAATAACAAGGCATTGCACGATCGCAAGCCCAGCGAGGTCTATCCTGATGAGGACGTGACCTGTGCAGCTAACCCGTGGCCTTTCCCCAACCCGGATAATAAGGATCCCCACCAACCCGAATAGGAGTTAAGGATGCCGCTTCCCCCAGAGCATGTTTTAAGCGCCTTTCACGCGGAAACTGGTGCTACCGGTACTCGCCGCGCTCAGGGCGATCAATTAGGCCCGGTGTGGGATAACGGCATCAAGGTGGGGGACGTGGTCTATTCGCAGGCCAGTCCTTTTGCTGCATGGTCCGCCAAGACGCGCGAGCGCCTAAGTGTGCAAGGCGCCCGGGTTTCCCGGCCAATTTTATCTAGCGATGGCCGTCATACGGCCGCTGGCTGGAAGGCCACGCAGTTTATTCCGGGGCAGGTCCGGGGGCGCATTGATGAAACCGCACAGATGGCGCTGCGCCTTGATACGGCTATGGCCGAGGTGGCACTTCCCACCGGGCAGCGTGACGATGTCTTTGCTCGCGCGGAGCGCGCCGCGTGGGGAGAAACGGGGGAGGCCTATCGCCCAGCTCTGCTTGCCGACGTCCCTCTTATCCCCGCCCACACCGCTCTTCTCACCACCACGGTCTATCACGGCGCCAACCCGCCGGGAATCGTGGACATTGTGCCGAGCGAATTTCCGCGCCCAGCCGGTTGGAGCGCCGCCCTAGTCATCGTCGACGGGCTTATTGCTCAGGCGGTTGATGATGAGATCTGCCAACGCTTTAGCCACGTGCCGGGCATGCAGGAGCTGCTCTTGCGTGCAGTGTCGTATCGTCGTCATATCAACGATCTGCATCCTGCTTCGCGTTCAAACGCGCGTTCGCACATTGAACGGGTGGAGCAATATCTGGTGTCGCGGGCATCTGCCATACTGGAGCGGTGAGTTACGACCCCCATTCCACCGCGCGTGCGGGAGTGGTCCTCCCACCGTCCCCGCAAGTGCGCCTCGTTCCCCGTACCCCGTCCGCCACGGCCCGCAGCTGGCCGGTTGACCTGCCCGAATCCGGTTCCTGGAAAGTAACCGGTGCGGCAGGCAGTGGCGTGTCGAGCTTCCTTATCGATACCGTCATTCATGCCCTGGACAGAGCCCAGGAAACTGGCGCGGATCCCTCCGGCATTCTCGTTATTGCGCCCTCGAAGGAATCCGGTGCCCGATTGCGCCGCGAACTTTCTGAACGCCTCGAGAATTACGCCGCACAGACCTCAATGGTGCGGTCTGTGCACTCCTTGGCTTTTGCGTTACTGCGCACGGCGGCCGAGGAGGAGTTACGGCTCATTACCGGTGCGGAACAAGATGCCGTCATTCGGGAGCTACTTATCGGTCAAGCAGAGGACGGCCACGGTTCCTGGCCAGAAGAGATGCGCCCCGCGCTGGAATATGTGGGCTTTGCGCGGCAGTTGCGCGATTTCCTTTTGCGCTCCATTGAACGAGGTCTGGGCCCAGGAGACCTGGAGCGCCTAGGCCACGAATATGGCCGCCCTATGTGGTCCGCCGCGGGCGAATTTCTGCGCGAGTATGAGCGCGTGCAGCTCCTCTCCCGTTCCCATTCATACTCTGCTGCAGAGTTGGTTACCGCGGTTCTCCAACGCCCTGAATTACTGCGCGATCATCCCTTCCACACCATTGTCGTCGATGATGCTCAACTGCTCGACCCCACCGCAGGAAAGCTCATTCTTGGGCTAGCTGCGCAGGCCAACCTCGTAGTTGTGGGTGGAGATACAGCCCAATCTGTCTTTGCCTTTCGTGGTGCTAGCTCGCGCTTTTTGCAGGACTTTCCAGCCGAGCATGACATTGAGCTCACCGAGTCCTACCGCAGGCCCACACCGGCGTGCATCTCTATCGTGGATTCGGACGGTCGGCTGCGCGACGTCGTAGCTAATACCGTGCGCCGCCGCCACTTGGAAGATGCCGTGCCCTGGCGCGACATCGCTGTCATTGTGCGCTCTACTAGTGACATTGGCCAAATGCGCCGCACCCTCCTAGCCGCCGGTGTGCCCGTACATATCAATCCCACCGACGTTGTCTTGGCCGAACAGCGTTTGGTCTCCGCTGTGCTGCTTGCACTGCGCGCCTTGGAGGAGGAACTATCTAACTCTGAGTTGGAAGAACTACTCACCGGACCTGTGGGTGGCGCCGATCCTGTCACCCTGCGCCGACTGATCCGTGGCTTGCGCCGCTGGGATTCCACCACTCGGGGCATCGATAGCCTCCGGGGCCTTCTCTACGGCGAGCTCCCAGACTTCAACGGACAGCTCACTGAACGGGAATATTCGATCCTCGAACGCGTTCGTGCAGTGCTCAGTGCCGGCCGGGAAGCGCTCACTTCCGGCGCTTCGGTGGAGGAGATTCTGTGGGCCGTATGGAGTGCTACCGAGCTGGACAACCGTCTACAGGCCTCGGCCTTGCGCGGTGGTGCAACGGGCTCGCAGGCCGACCGCGACCTAGATGCAATGATGGCGCTTTTTGACGCTGCTGGAGACTACGTAGAACGCCGCCCGGATTCTTCACTGAGCGCGTTTTTGACCCATATCACTGAACAAGAACTTCCCACTGGCGTGCGTGACCGCCGTACCGCCATCCCGCAGGCCGTAGAAATCCTGACTGCGCACGGTGCAGTGGGCCGCGAATGGGATACCGTCATCGTGGCCGGCGCCCAGGAAGGCAGCTGGCCTTCGCTAGGAGAGACTGGCTCCATCTTCGGGCAAGAAGATCTCATCGATCTCCTCGACCACGATATTGATCCCGATACTCCCGTCAGCCACATTGCCTCCCGCTTGGCAGAGGAGCGTCGTCTCTTCCACGTCGCTACCACCCGCCACCGAAAGCGCCTGCTCATTACTGCCGTGGAGAATCCAGAGGGCGATACGGTCTTCGAGCCTTCTCGGTTCATCGACGAATTCGCCGGACGTGGTGTCGATGTTCCCGGTCAAGCTGCGCGTCGCCAAGCAAAGCGGGCGCTGCGCCACGCTCAACTTCCGCGCGAATTGGGCCTCGATGTGCCCGAACCCGCACCCGTATCTTTGCGCGATGGTCTGGAGATTGATCCACTCGATGTTGCGGTGCTGTCCGTGCCGGCCTTCGTCGCGCAGCTGCGCCGGGTAGTTAGCAATCCGGAATCCGGTGAGGTTGAACGCAAGCAAGCTGCCCGCCAGCTCGCGCGATTAGCGGCGGCCGAAATCCCCGGCGCCCACCCGGAGCAGTGGTGGTCGGCGCGTTCCGTTGCGGCTGAACTGCCGTTGCATACTAGCGGCAGTTTATCGCCCTCTCGCGTAGAAGCGTTGCTCAACTGCCCGCTCAAGGCTGTGCTGGGCAATGTGGCTGAGGATCCAAGTACCGAGGAACACCTGCTCCGCGGTACGTTGGCCCACGCCTTCTTTGAAGCCATTGGCCGCGGTATGGATGCGGAAAAGGCCAAGCTTTTGGTGATGGAGGCTTTCGAGCGCATCCAGGACGTCCCGCAGTGGCAATTGCGATTCAAACTCGATGAGTTTTCCGCGCTATTGGACCGCGCCCGCGAATGGGCGCGCCAATCTGAGGTCAATCAAGAACTAGTGGGCGTGGAAATTCCTGTGGGCGTACATGTCGGTGAAGGCGTGCGCATCGGCGGCTATATGGACCGTCTCCTTCGCGATGAAGAAGGAAACTACTTGGTCGTGGACCTCAAGACCGGGAAAAACCAACCGGCCAAGAAAGAAGCCGAAGACCATGTGCAGTTAATGACCTATCAGCTCGCGCTTGCCCACGGTGCATTCGACGGCCATCAGGTCCACGACGGTGAAGGAATGCCGCGCCAGGGAGGGGTGCTGGTTTACCCAGGCGCAACCACTAAGAAGATTGGCGAGATTTGGCAAAGCGATAAATCTCCGGAAGCACTCGAAGAATTCGCCGCACTTCTGCCCCCGCTGGTGGAGGAAATGCGTGGTCCGCGCATTACTGCGCGTACCAATAAAGACTGCGACAAATGCCCAATTCGCTCCATCTGCCCCGTGCAGGAAGAAGGAAGGATGACCACCGATGCCTAAGAGCAACTTTTCCCCACAGCAAATCGCTGCGGCCTTGGGCAAGGATTTCCCGCCTACCGACGAACAAGCCCATGTCATTGAAGGCCCATTTAGCCCTAAACTCGTGGTTGCCGGCGCTGGTGCTGGCAAGACAGAAACCATGGCCTCGCGCGTGGTGTATTTGGTGGCCAATGGTTATGTGCGACCTGAACAGGTTCTTGGCCTGACCTTTACCCGCAAAGCCGCGCAACAGCTGGAGCAACGCATTCGCAGGCAGCTGATTCACCTGCGCGATTCCGGTCTCATCCCACCAGGCAGCGATGTGGCAGAAGCATTAGAAAACATTGCGCCGAAGGTATCCACCTATGACTCCTACGCCGGAGAACTCGTTCGTGAATACGGCCTATTAGTTCCGGTTGAGCCCACCGCGCGCATCATTACTGAGGCCGAGCGCTATTCCTTAGCCTACGATGTGGTGCGCAATTACACCGGCCAACTAGAAGACGATCGCACCCTAGCCACAATCACCGAGACCCTGCTGAGCCTCAGCCAGGATATTGATAACGGTCTCAAAGACACGAGCCATATCGCTGAGCATGCGCGCGATTTTCGCGCAGATATCGATAACCTTGACAAATCGAAGAAGAATGGCCCCGAATACTCTCAAAAGCTGCTGGGCTATATCCAGACACAGGAACGCCGCGTGCAGTACGTACCGCTGCTGGAGGCCCTGAAAAAGGAACAATCCGAGCGACAAGTCATCACCTTTGGCGAGCAAATGTCTGTCGCCGCCCGAGTAGCGCGTGATTATCCCGTGGTGGGCAGGCAACAATCCCAGCGCTACAAGGTTGTCATGTTGGATGAGTACCAAGACACCTCCTATGCCCAGCGCGTTCTACTTCGAAGCCTTTTCGGCGGCGAAAAAGATGAATTGTCGGTTACGGCTGTAGGCGATCCAATGCAGGCCATCTACGGCTGGCGCGGCGCGACCTCTGAAAACCTCACCGCCTTCGTGGAGGATTTTCCAGTCGCGCCGGGCACACCTGCTCCGAAGGACCAATTGACCACCTCGTGGCGCAACCCTTCTGGTGCGCTGGATTTGGCTAACTTAGTGGCGGAGAGGGTATTTGAAGGTGTTGAGCGTCCCGTGGATGAACTTTCTGCCGCCCCACATAAAGGCGAGGGTGAAATCCAGCTGGCCTACTTTGAAAGCGAAAATCGCGAGCGCGAATTTATCGCCGAACATTTGAAAAAGCAGTGGGACAAACGCGAGGGAGACACCTTCAGCGCAGCGGTTTTGGTGCGTAAAAATAGGCAGTCCGCGCCAATCGCTGCGGCCTTAGACAAGGCGGGCGTACCCAATGAAATCATCGGTCTCGGTGGTTTGTTGTGGCAGCCAGAAATCCAGGATCTCGTGGCGATTGCCACGATGCTCGTACGCCCAGAAGATCTGTCTGCAGCAGTGCGGGTACTGGCTGGCCCTATGTGCGGTTTGGGGATTAGCGATATTCAAGCCCTCGCTTCGCGTCAACGAAACCTCGCCGGAGCAAGGGAGGAGCGCTTGCGTTGGGAACCAGGAATGGACCCGGAAGATTACCTGCGAGCGCAGTTGGAAGATGTCACCGCAGAAGAACCGGATCAGCGCGTTGGCCTTGCCGACGCCCTGGCTGACTTGGGGGAGAGGAACCGCTATACCCCACAGGGCCTTGCCCGCATGGAAGAGGTATCTGCCAAACTGCGGCACTTGCGCACCTATTCGCTATCCAAGCCGCTGGTGGACATCTTCGCTGATATTGAGGCATTGTTTAATATCCGTACCGAAGTCTTGGCGCGCGGAAGCGCGGGGGGAGCGACGCACCTGGATAAATTTGCCGATATCGTCGCTAGCTTCCACGGTGATTCCTTGTACGCACTCTTGGACTATTTTGCGCTTGCACTCGAAAAGGAAGACGGTTTGGACATGGGTGAGGTGCCTGCCGCAACGGACCGTGTGCAAATTATGACTGCGCATAAGGCCAAGGGCCTGGAATGGGAGCATGTCTGCGTGGTGCATGCTGATTCTTCTAGCTATAACGCGCAAGCGGAGACCTTCCTTAGCAGGATCGACAAGGTCCCGGGGGAGGACGACTATATTGAGGTCCCAGAGGATGCCGAAAAGCGCTCGCAGTTCCAAAACGCCTGCGAAGAATTTAAGAAAGCAGATAGTGCCCTAAAGGCGGAAGAATCTGCGCGCCTTTTTTATGTTGCATTGACCCGTACCGAATCCACGCTGACCGTTACTGGCTCGGGAACCAATAACGCTTCTGGGAAGAGCAAGAAGGCGCCCTATGAATACCTAGAGCGCCTGAAAGAGCAATTCCCGCAGTACGTGGTGGAATGGTCCGTGCCAGATGAACCGTCCGAGGAGGACTTTGGTGAGAGCGCACAGTTCCCAGCGCTGAAGGCTAACCCTGAGGCAGTTGCCGGTGCCGATGCGGTGCTTGAGGCAATGGAAGAACTTCCAGACCTCAGCCACGGTGAAACCTTTGAGTTGTGGGAGCAGGAAGCTGGCGCTCTTATTGAAGAATACAGGGCTCTGCAACAGCCGGTGGTAGACGTTGAGCTACCCAGCGAGCTGACTGCTTCTGACATGGTTGCGCTGCGGGCAGATCCACTCCAGTTCGCACGCAGGCAACGCCGTCCAGTGCCGTTTAAGCCGAATGCTTATGCCAAGCGCGGTACCGCCTTCCACGCGTGGTTGGAGGACCGCTTTGGCAGCCCTGCACTATTGAGCGAGGAAGAGCTGCCGGGTACTGATGAGGCGGCGGACTATGACTTGGAAAAGCTGAAAAAAGCTTTCTTGAGCTCGGAGTGGGCACAACGTCAACCGGAATACGTAGAAGCGCCCTTTGAAATCACCATCGGTGAGGCCGTGGTGCGCGGGCGCATGGACGCGGTATTCCGCTTGGACGACGGCACGTGGATGGTGGTGGACTGGAAGACAGGCCGCCCACCCCAAGGGGAGGCTATGGACGCCGCCAAGATACAGCTTGCGGTTTATGCAGAGGCATGGCGGCGTATCCATGGCGGAGAGAAGATTCGCGCTGCTTTCTACTATGTGCACGATGGTTATACCTTTGAGCCAGCCCGCCTTCCACGTGGGGAAGAGCTAAAGAAACTCCTTGAATCGTCAGTTGAGCACCAAAAGGGCTAAGGTATGTGAGCGGTTGCGTAAGCACGCAATCTCTTGAGCAATCATTCGAGACCAGAAAAGGCGGGGCTAGTGGGCAAAAATCGTGCGCGAGCTATGAAGTCGCACTTTAAGAGTCGCTTCTTGCCGCAGGTTGAGCTGTCCTCGCAGCCGGACCACGCGCTCATTGACGTCATTACGGTGCCGAGGGATGAAAATTCCAGCCCGTGGCGTCAGTTGGGCAAGCGTGTGCTGTGGGCTTTAGGCATTGTTGTCTTCGTGACAGTCGTGGTCTATTTGGACGGCGGTGGATATAGCGAGGACATGTCGCTTTTGGATTCCGCCTACTATGCTGCGGTGTCGCTAACTACAGTGGGCTACGGCGATATCGTTCCTGTGTCCCCGCAGGCCAGGTTCATTAACTTAACGCTTATTACACCTGCCCGCCTGATCTTCCTTGTTTTATTGGTTGGCGCGACCTTGTCCGTGCTAACGGATAAGGCCCGACGTACTTTCCAAATCCAGAACTGGAGAAAGCAATTGCGTAACCACACCGTCGTTATCGGGTATGGCACCAAGGGCGCCGGAGCGGTGGCCGCGCTGCTGGCCGATGATGTTCCGTCCTCCCAGATCGTGGTCATTGATACCAACCGTGCCTCCCTAGCTCACGCAGAGCACCACGGCCTAGTCACCATTTTTGGCTCCGGCACAAAGCAAGACGTATTGAAGATCGCTGGGGTAGAGCACGCAAGCTCTATTGTTGTAACCCCATCTACGGACGATACAGCGGTGCTGTGCTGCCTCTCCGTGCGAGAGCTTGCACCCAAGGCCAAGATTGTGGCGTCGGTTCGCGAGTCTGAGAACCGTCACCTGCTGCTGCAATCTGGTGCCGATTCCGTGGTCACCTCCGCTGAGACTGCCGGCCGACTACTGGGCCTAGCTACCGTGACCCCGACGGTGGTGGAGATGATGGAAGACCTGCTTTCACCTAATGAGGGCTTCTCCGTGGCAGAGCGCGCCGTGCGCGAGTTTGAGGTTGGTTCTAACCCACGCCACCTGGCAGATATCGTGCTTGCTGTCCTGCGCAATAATGAGCTGCACCGAGTGGATACCGCGGACGCCTCCGCGTTGAAGCCGGGAGACCGATTGCTGTATATCAAGCACGAGATGGAACAGCCCATTGAGGTCATGGACGATGATGACGAGGACTAAATGTTCCTCCCAGTAACTCCTAGTGGCCTCGTACCGGTTACGGCGGTGGGGGAGCCTGTGCTGGTGAAAGAGGTTCCCGGGGGCGTCGGCAAGCAGGTCGTGGTGGACCTAGGCACCTTGCAGGCATGCTTGGTCTCGGAGGATAGCGCCGGGAAGTTAGGCCGTTTAGAAAGTGCAACCTTCTTTGCAGACCAGCCGGTTATCCTGCAAGCCATCGCGCTTATCCGCAACCGACGCGAACAGCGCTTTGATCCGCGGACCGGACGCCAGCTGGACTACCCGGCGCCGGGAATCGTTGGGCGCGATCCGCACGACGAGAAACGGCTGGTCTTCCCGCGCTTGGATCCCGCCGTCATTGGGCTCATTCGCCTCAGCGGTACAGACCGGATTTTGCTGGCGCGTAATCGCCGCCGCAATAGCTTATTCTCTTTGATCGCTGGTTACGTTGAACCCGGCGAGACTGCGGAGGCAGCCTTTGCACGCGAAGCGCTCGAAGAAACCGGGCGTAGGGTGGACCATATTCGTTATTGGGGCTCGCAGGCGTGGCCACCGAGCGGCTCGCTTATGCTGGGCTTTTGTGCACAAACGGCTGATGTCCACCCCACCTGCCATACTGATGGGGAACTGGAAGAGATCCGGTGGGTGGAGCGCTCCGAGCTGCCTGAGCTTTCGCTTCCTCGTCCGGGTTCAATTGCACACACGATGATTATGGAGTGGTATCACGGTGACTAAGCCGGATTTGTCCCTGCTGGATGAAGATCAGCTGCGCGCGGCCACGGCACCGCGCGGGCCCGTGTGCATCTTGGCCGGCGCGGGTACGGGCAAGACCCGCACTATTACCTATCGCATTGCCAACTTGGTGGACCAGGGTTTTGTGAGCCCGCAGCGCGTGCTTGCGGTGACCTTCACGGCGCGAGCGGCCGGAGAAATGCGCGACCGCCTGCGCACCATGGGCGTGGCCGGCGTACAAGCGCAGACCTTCCACGCGGCGGCGCGCCGCCAGCTGAAGTATTTCTGGCCCCAGGTAGCAGGGGACCTTCCTTGGCAGCTGCTGGATAATAAATTCCCGCTGGTCGCCCGCGCGGTGCGTTCGGTGGGGTTGGATAATTCCAAGGATATGATCCGTGACGTCCTAGCAGAGATCGAGTGGGCTAAGTCCGCGCTGGTGAGCTCCGAGGATTATGAGTCTGTGATCGCCACTACGGACCGCAGCGCTCCGGCTGATCCCGCCAAGGTGGCAGAGGCCTTTCGCCGCTACGAACAGTCCAAGGCCACGCCGGATATGATGCACCTGGATTTCGATGACCTGCTCATGCACATCGCAGGTGCCATTGAAAATGTGCCGGCGATTGCAGAAACCTTCCGGGAGCAGTATCGCACCTTCGTCGTGGACGAGTATCAGGACGTAACCCCGCTGCAGCAGCGGGTGCTCAATGCCTGGTTGGGTGAGCGCGACGATCTCACCGTGGTGGGTGATGCAAATCAGACCATCTATTCCTTCAACGGTGCCTCTCCGGACTATCTGCTTAATTTCTCGCGCACGTACCCGGATGGGACCGTGGTCAAGCTGCAGCGTGACTACCGCTCGACGCCGCAGGTAACGGACTTGGCCAATCGGGTCATTGGCAAGGCCACAGGGCGTGCGGCTGGCACACGCTTGGAGCTGCAGGGCATGCGCGAGCCTGGTCCGGAGCCCACCTTTAAGGCCTATGAGTCTGAAGAGACTGAGGCCCAGGAGGTTGCCGGCCAGGTTCTCACACTGCTGGATCAGGGCGTGCCGGCCTCTGAGATTGCCATCCTCTACCGCATTAACGCTCAGTCAGAGCAGTTTGAGCAGGCGCTTGCTGACGCCGGAGTGGTCTACCAAGTCCGTGGCGGCGAGGGCTTCTTCCGTCGCCCGGAGATCCTAGAGGCCATTCGCGTTCTCATCGCCGCGACCCGTCGTGAGGACTTGCCGGATGATCCGGTGGCAATTGCTCGCGCAGCCTTTGTCGAGTTGGGGCTAAGCGCCACCGAGCCGCAGGGCGCGCAGGCCCGCGAGCGCTGGCAATCCCTCAACGCATTGGTAGGGCTCATCGAGAAGATTGTGGAATCGGCTCCTGGCATAGATCTCAACGGGGTGTTGGGAGAACTGCGCCGGCGCTCCACCGATAAACAGGCCCCAGCCATGGAAGGCGTCACGCTAGCTACTGTGCACGCCGCTAAGGGTCTCGAATGGGATGCGGTGTTCCTCGTGGGGCTGACAGAAAAGCTCATGCCTATCAACCACGCTATCAAGGCGGGCGATGAGCAGATTGAGGAAGAACGTCGTTTGTTCTATGTCGGCATTACCCGCGCCCGCGAGCACCTCGCACTGTCGTGGGCGTTGGCGAAGACCACTGGTTCACGAGCCTCGCGCGAGCGTACCCGCTTCCTCGATGGAATCGTGCCGGCGGCCGAAGACGCCTATGGCAAGGGGACTCGCTCGCGACGCCCGAAACGCTGCCGCGTATGTTCAGGTCTGCTGGGAACACCGGCCGAAAAGGTTATCGGCCGCCACGAAGACTGCGAGGGAGGCGGAGATGAAGAGGCCTTTTCTGCCTTGCGCTCGTGGCGTTCCCAGGTTGCGCGCGAGGAAAAGGTGCCGGCCTATGTTATTTTTTCCGATGCCACCCTGCAGGCCATGTCGGAGGAGCTTCCTGCCGATGAGGCAGAAATGCTGTCCATCTCTGGTGTAGGCCCCAGCAAGCTGGAGCGCTATGGCGCCCAAGTACTCGAGGTCATTCGTTCGGTGCGCAGCTAGCCAGGTTGGTTTTCCCGCCAAAACATACTGGGCAGCGCGGATGCGCAATGATGGTGCGCTGCTGGTGGTGACCGTAGACATCGACCTCCCACTGCTGCCCAGGGCGCGGCTTCGCGGTCGGCGCTCCCGGCGGCAGCGGCCGCCCCATAAGCCGCCGAATGATCACCTGCGTATGCGCCGCGACCGCATCGAGCACTACGGCTTCTGGCGTGCGGCGCACGCGGGGTAATTGGGTGCTGATGATATTCCAGCGCGGGTCCGTATCCACGCGGGACAGGTGCGCACACAGTGGGCACGGACCTCGGCCCTGCACGCGTACCGGCCCAATGATGCCACGATTGTCCAATAAAGACACCGGAAGCCACGTGGTCTCCGTTCCCGCCAGCGCATTGGCGCAATCCAGCGGGCAGTGCAGCTGGTCTACGGCCAGGACCGGATACATGCCGTCGAGGTCGTGGATATAGGAAAAGATATTGTCGTCCTCTAACGGGATGCGAACTTGGAATCCATCTGCCTCCAGGCGTGCGCGTAAGCCTTGCGCCAGTGCGGATTCTCCCATTAAGACAAGAGTGTCCGATTTCTCTACGGCATCTTTATAAGGCCAAAGGATGCCATAGTCCAGTGCGTCCTCGATAAGGCTAAGCGCTGCGGCCTCATCTAGACCTGCGGCGCATAGTCTCCCAGACAAATCTTCTGGCCTCACTGGCTCGCGAGCGGTATTGAAGGCCGCCGCGACGGAAAGCGCGCTGCCCGTTTCTGCCACTCCAACGCGGGTGGCATCCATGCCAAATTGAACCACCGTTTCCTCGCGGCAAAACACTGCGCTGCCCGGCGCCAAAACTACCTGGGTGACACAAGCCCCCACGCCTATACCCCTTTCCCCGATGCATGTGGATTCCATTGCACCACAGGTACAATCACCTGTCATGTCGAGCACGCAGCCCCCCGCACCACAAACCCCAGAGGTCAAAGTCATTCGTTCCGCCAAGCGGAAGAAAACCGTGCAGGCTCGCATGGTCTCCGGGGTACTCGAGGTACGCATCCCCGCCTGGATGTCCGCTCGCGATGAGCGCGAGGCAGTGGCGGATATGTTGGCGCGGGTAGAAAAGAAACAGGCCAGTAGCCGCCGCTCGGACGCGCAATTAGAAGAGCGTGCTCGGCGGCTTAACGCGGCTTTCTTAGACGGTCGCGCTACCATCGGTTCTATTCGCTGGGTAAGCAATCAAAATACGCGGTGGGGTAGCTGTACTACCTCCACCGCGGATATTCGGCTGAGCGACCGGCTACAACACGTGCCGGACTATGTGCTGGATTCGGTGATCATTCACGAGCTCACCCACACCTTCATCCCGCGCCATGGGCGGGATTTTTGGCACTGGGCGGACAGGGCGCCCCACGCTGAGCGGGCGAAGGGCTATCTTGAGGCCTACCAGCGCTGGGGCTGCTAGTTTTCGTCGTCCTCGTTGCCCTTTTCTTTCTGCTCGTCTTGACCATCGGCCTCCCCGGTCTCATCGCCCTGAGTAGCAGAGGAATCCTCACCGTTTTTGAGCATTTCCTCCAGCTTGGCAAACTCTTCCTCAAAGCCCTCATCAGGGCCGTCATCCAATAGGGAGTCGATAAAGGCGGCAGGGTTATCTAGGTGCTCTGCAGTTGGCAGGAAGTCCGGGTGGTCCCACGCCTTATCGCGCTTTTCCGCACCCACGGCAACGGTGGCGCGGCGCCACAACTCAGCGGCCTCAGAAACCTTGGGGGCGTTGAGCTCGATACCAACGACCTTGCTGAAGGCGTTTTCGGCAGAACCACCAGTGCTACGGCGGTGCGCCCATGCCTGGGTTAGCTTCGAGGTGGATGGGATGCGCTCGCCCAGTGCCTCTGTGACGACGTGCTCGGCCCAGCCTTCCACCAATGCCAGTAGGGTTTCTAGGCGAGAGGCTGCCGCAGTGTTCTTGGACGTGATGCGTGGGGAAAGGTCCATGCCTTGCAGCTTGCTCATCGCATCCTGGATTGCCTGGGGATCGCCGGACTCTAGGTTGAGCTCGCGGGTGACTTCCTCCAAGTGGGAGGTGTCAATGACCAGACCGATGGCATATTCCTCCACAGAGGAGACGATGCGCTCTACCAACCACGGCACGTGCTTGAACAGGCGCTGCCGCGCGGCCTCGCGCGCTGCAATATAGACCAGCACCTCTTGGCCAGGAATATTGAGCTCCCGGGCGACCTTCTGAATGGTCTGTGGCAATAGTGCCACGGTATTGGCCGGGGCGATGGGAAGACCGAAATCAGAGCCGGTCAACGCCTGCGCAGCCAAATCACCCAAGGCGTGACCGAGCTGCATGCCAAAGTTCATGCCAGACATCTGACTCATCATCTTGGTCATCGGGCCCATCATCTCGCGGGCTTCTTCCGGCATCGATTCCATCTGGGCATCATTCATATGCTCCGCCACCGGAGTGACCATGCGCTGCCAGGCCGGCATGGTTTCTTCCAACCACTGCTTGGAATCCCACGCCTTGGCCGTGCCGGAGGCGGTGGGCAGGTAGGTGGCGTCATCAAGCCACAGCTCCGCTAGGCGGACGGATTCCTCCACTGCCTTGGTATCGTCCGCGCTCACACCCTTTGACTGGGAGATTTGCTGCAGGGCGATGCGCTTGGCCATGTCGTAGTTAACTGGGCCTGAATTTTCCGGCGAGTTCATGGAAGAGCCCATGCCGGACAGCATCTGACCGAACTGGTTCAGCATGTCACCGAGGCCGCCACCATTAGCGCCGCCGAATGCGCCGAACGGGTTCTGGTCACGACGTCCGTCATTATCGTCGTCATCATTATTGGGGAAAGAAAAACCGAATCCGTTGCTCATGCGTCCTAATCTACCGACACCATCCGGCTAGTTTCCATGATCCCTGCTACGCTGACAGCGAACACGACGGCAAAGGTTGTAGGGTAGTGATTCGTGAATTCTCCTGCTAGCCGTCGCGTCCGCACCATCGCCTGGGGTGCTATCCCCGTCGTCTTAACCGGTGCGTTGGTATCGCTTGACCATATTCCCGGCACCGATGTGTCTTTGACCGTCCCCTATGCTGCCGAAGGCCCAGGCCCCACGGTAGACACATTGGGGGAGGTAGACGGCACCCAGGTCGTTGACGTTCAAGCCCCGAAAACCTATGACACGGATGGTCACCTCAACATGACTACGGTCTCCGTGCGTACCAATATGACCTTGGCCCAGGCGCTGGGACGCTGGATGATGACCGATGACACCATCGTGCCCATCGATACCGTCATCCCACAGAACATGAGCGATAAAGAAGTAGAAGAGTCCAATAAGCAGGCCTTTACTCAGTCCGAGTCCGCAGCGACTCTGGCAGCCATGGACTACCTGCATTTGCCGGTAAAGATCTCCATCGCAGAGGTGCTGGATAAGGGTGCTGCGCAGGGCAAACTGAAAAAAGATGATGTCATTACCGCCGTGGCGGGCAAGGAAGTCTCGGAGCCGGGTGAGGTTCAAGACATCATCAAGGAAAAGAGCCCCGGCGATAAGGTCACGATGACCGTGGAGCGTGGCGGCAAAAAGCACGAAGAAGAAATAGAGCTAGGGGAGAACCCCCACCAGAAGGGGCAGGCGATGCTGGGCATCGCCATGCTCTCGGTCCCTAAAGACGATATAGAGGTCACATACAACCTGCAGGATATCGGTGGTCCATCCGCTGGCATGATGTTTACCCTGGCGGTCATCGATAAGCTCAGCGAAGAAGACCTCACGGGCGGCAAATTTGTGGCCGGCACCGGCACCATTCAAGAAGATGGCAAGGTGGGCCCCATCGGCGGCATCCAACATAAAATCGCCGCCGCCCACGCAGCCGGCGCGGAACTCTTCCTGGCGCCACAAGATAATTGCTCCGAAGCCGCCGCGAGCAACCACGGGGACATGCCCATCGCGGAAGTGTCCAACCTGGATGAAGCGGTATCCACGATGAAAGACTTCGCGGACGGCAAGGAAATTAAAACTTGCCAATAAGCGGCCTACTTAGCTAGGCCCAATTCCTTGATCTTCTCTTCCGGATCTTCCTGGTCTGAGGAGATCATCTGCTGCATGACCATGCCTTCTTTATTGTCCACCACGGTAATAACCGCCGTGGTGCCCAGCGTGGACCAGCCCACAACGCGGTCGCCGCTATCCTCAATGACCTGCGAGCTGCGCAGCTCAGTAAGCACCTGCGTGGTCTGCTTTGCCTTGGAGTGTGAGCGGAAGAACTGGAACTGGCCTACCTTCGGCCCAGAGCAGTTATACGAGTCATCCCCGCCCGTGGAATCGCAGCGATCAAAGTGTGCGAAAAGCTCTTGCGGTGCCACGGGTGCGAAGATGTCATAGGCCTTGGACACAGACTTTTCCAATTTTTCGCTCCCAGGCTCTGTGCTTTCCGACGCCGCCTCCGAGCTCGCTGCTGCACTCGACTCGATGCTGGACTCAGCGGCGGACTTAGAGCTGGATGCGGTGCTGGTTTCCTCAGTGGCATCCGCCGCAGGGGGAGCGGACTCGGCGCCGGCAGTGGTGGTTTCTACGGGGGCGTCGGCAGGCGCGGCATCATCCGAGGAACAGTCGGCAGTGCTCACGCCTACCCCCAGCAGGAGTGCTGCTGCGGTAGCGCGGGTAGCGGTCAGGCGAGTGAGAGTAAAGCGTCGCACGGTAGGAAACTGCTCCTTAGTCGCAAGCGAGAATTGTCTTTCCAGTCTAATCTAGTTCATCCGGGTCCTGGCTCAGCCCATAGCGCAGGGCCGCGATAATCCCGGGTGCTACCTGGGGGCCGCCGCGCAGCTGGATGTCATCCTCCGCGAACGGCCCGGCCGCTTCCAACTCCTCCTCGGTGGGGCGCAGCTGCAGCAACGTGGTTTCAATCCCTTCCTCACGCAGCGCGCCGGAAAACAGGCGCGCCGGGCGAGGGGAGGGGTCCTCGCTGGAGGTATCGCGGAACCTAATCTCTTGGGCCAGGATGACGCCGGCCACCTCCCGCGGCCAGGCCAGGCGGGAGACATAATCGGCCAACTGCTCAGAACCGGGCTCAATGTTTTCGGGCACATTATCCTGCACGATAAGGGTAAGCGGCGCCGCATCTTCCTCATCGAGGGCGGCAAGCTGGTCTGCTACCAAGTGGGTAGGAACGAGCGCGAAGATAGTGGGGCGGGCGTCCCAGCCCTCTGCATGGACGAATTCCACGGCTTCGGTCATCGCGCGGTTTAAAGCTGGCTGTGTTAATTCGGGGGAACTCATAAACATCCTTATTCGTTATCTGTGTATTGCTTCCTTAAGCTGGAAGAAGTCTACAGGTTTTAAATTCGCACTATTTGATTGGAGCTGGCGTTGTCCTTAGGGTCATCCACACCAGCCGCCCCGTTGAAGCGGCCCCCGCGGGTCGCGACAATCATTGCGGCCGTCATTGCCGTCCTCTTGTTCATCGGCCCCATGTTTGTGGGCTTGTACACGGATTGGAGGTGGTTTGGTGCGATTGAATACCGGAACGTTTTCACCACCGCGATTATTGCGCGGATAGTACTCTTTATCATCTTCGGCCTCATCGCCGCTGCCGTGGTGTGGGCCGCGGGCTTCTTTGCCTGGCGCGGGCGTCCGGATTCGCTCGACCTTGGGGACTTGAACTCGCCGGTGTATCAGTACCGCAAGTCCATTGAAAAGTCTATGGGAGTCTTCTTCAAGGTCATCCCCGCCATCGTGGGCATCATTGCCGGTTTCATCGGCCAGGCTAATTGGCGCACGGTCCTGCTATTTTTAAACGGCCAGGAATTCGGCCAACAGGACGCCCAATTCCACCACGACCTAGGCTTCTATGCCTTCACGTTGCCGGTATTGAAGATGGTGGTCAGCACCCTATCTATCCTGTTGATCTTGGCGTTCCTCATCGCGCTTTTCGGTCACTATGTGCTGGGTGGCATCCGCATTGGTAACAAGGCCGCAGGAGTTCGCGGCTCCATTTCCCGCCCGGCTCGCCTGCAGCTGGCGATTACTGCCGGCCTGTGGATGGTTGTTCAGGTCATCGGCTACTGGTTGGAGCGCTACGAGCTCCTATATACCCAGCACGATCTCTTTACCGGTGGTTCCTATACCGATATTCATGCCTACCTGCCGGCGAAAATCATCTTGATGATCATTGGCGTCTTTGTGGCGGTGGCATTGTTTATGGCCATCGTCATCAAAGACCTGCGTATCCCCGGCCTGGCCGTGGTACTGATGCTGCTGTCCTCGCTGGTTATCGGCCAGGCATGGCCGCTGCTGATGGAACGCTTTTCCGTGCAGCCTAACCGTCAGGCAAAGGAAGAAGAATCCATCGCCCGCAATATTGAGGCCACGCGCTATGCCTATGGGCTTACCGATGACCACGTCACCTATGAAGACAACTGGGGTGGGGACGAGGTCTCTGATGACAAGGTGGCTTCTGATAATGCGACCATCAATAACCTCCGCCTGTTGGATCCGGAGATTCTTTCTCCTACCTTCACCCAGATGCAGCAGCTGAAGAATTTCTACGGCTTCCCAGAGACGCTATCGATGGACCGCTATGAGATCGATGGTAAGAAGCGTGATTTCGTCGTTGCTGCGCGCGAGCTAGATCCAAATGAGTTGCGGGAGAATCAGTCCGACTGGATTAACCGCCACACCGTCTACACCCACGGCAATGGCTTCGTGGCAGCACAGGCCAATAAGGTCGATGAGGTAGCCCGTGACGCTGGCTCTGCCCGCGGAGGTTTCCCCATCTTTACCGTTTCTGACCTGCAGACCCAGGCCGGTGAAGCTGAAGGCGAAGGCGAAACCCAGGACGCCGAGAAATCCCTTGGCATCAAGGTAGATCAGCCGCGCATCTACTATGGCCCGGTTATTGCTGGCGCTGCCGATGGCATGGACTATGCGATTACCGGCAAGACTGGCGATAACCCGGTGGAGTATGACACCGATAGCTCTACCTATACCTACGACGGCAAGGGAGGCGTTGGTATTGGCAATATCTTCGACCGCACCATGTATGCCGCCAAGTACCGCGAGCTGAACTTCCTGCTTTCTGATCGCGTCGGCAGCGAGTCAAAGCTCCTCTACGACCGCGACCCGCGCGAGCGTGTGGAGAAGGTCGCTCCGTGGCTGACCACCGATTCCGCTACCTACCCGGCCGTGGTGGATGGCCGTCTGAAGTGGATCGTCGATGGCTATACCACTTTGGAATCCCTGCCTTACTCCCAGCGTGCCTCGCTTTCCGACGCCACCCAGGACACCCTCAATCCTGATGGCACGACCCAACGCCTTGTCAATGACAAAGTGGGCTATATCCGTAACTCGGTGAAGGCCACCGTCGATGCCTATGACGGCAGCGTGGATCTCTACGAGTTCGATAAGAATGACCCAGTGCTCAAGGCTTGGGAGGGAGTCTTCCCGGACGTCGTCAAGCCAGAGGCAGAAATCTCTGACGAGCTACGCCAGCATTTCCGCTACCCGGAAGATATGTTCAAGGTGCAGCGTGACCTGCTGGCGCGCTACCACGTGGATGACCCGAATGTCTTCTTCAACAACGATGCCTTCTGGTCCGTGCCAAATGACCCCACTGCGGAGGAATCTCGCCAGCTCAACCAGCCGCCTTACTACGTGATGGCCGCAGATCCAGAGACCGGCAAGCCAAGCTTCCAGCTGACTACCTCTTATCGCGGCTTGAACCGCGAGTTCCTGTCCGCACACATGGCTGTCTCCTCCGATCCGGAAACTTATGGCGATATCACCGTGCGGGTGCTGCCGACCAATACGCAGACTCAGGGCCCGAAGCAGGCGCAGGATGCGATGATGTCTTCTGACCAGGTCGCCCGAGACCGCACCCTGTGGGAAGGCACTAATGACTTGCACAACGGTAACCTGCTGGCCCTGCCGGTGGGTGGGGGAGAAATCCTCTACCTTGAGCCGATTTACTCGCAGCGCAAGGACCAGGCCTCTGCCTTCCCGAAGCTGCTGCGCGTACTCGTGTCTTATAAGGGCCGCGTAGGCTACGCCCCCACTATCGGTGATGCCCTTGAACAAGTTGGAATCGATGCCAAGGCCGCTCAGAATATTGAGGAAGTCGATGGTGATTCCGAGGACAAGTCCGAGAACAAAGACGACAAGAATAAGAAGGACGCCAAGGAAGACAAGCAGTCGGCCCCAGCCTCCGCTCCTTCCTCTTCCGACCAGGCTGGCGCCATCGATGACATCAACAAGGCTTTGAAGGGCTTAGAGGATGCTCGCGATGGTTCCTTCGAGGAATATGGCCGCGCCCTGGATGAACTCGATAAGGCAGTTGAGTCTTATCAGAAGACGGAAAAGTAGTTCTCTCACTCTTTAAAAGCGGCGATTAAGGCACCTGCCCAGCGGATTTGGGTAGGTGCCTTTCCCTATGTATAGTTACATGAGTCGCCAGGACAGAGCGAATACACTTAGTGTTAACGTACTGTTCAAGCGCAGATGATGGAAGTCATCTCGACGCGGGGTGGAGCAGCTCGGTAGCTCGCTGGGCTCATAACCCAGAGGTCGTAGGTTCGAATCCTGCCCCCGCTACCAACTTCCAGGCCCTCATCGGCTCGCCGGTGAGGGCTATTTTTGTTTTCTGATCTCCACCAGCAGGCGCATTTGTCTAGTGCAAGCCCGTTTTGTCTATGCGTGCCGCAATCCTCGTCAGAACGTGGCTGCAATGTACGTTTCGTTTCCGCCGCTGGAATGGGATGCCCCCGACAAAGTTTTTCGTGCATGCTTCCCAACTTTCTGGAACCCTAGAGGGGAGAAGATAAATCTATCTAAAGGAGTACGTAGTAATGGCGAATAACCTAGGCCACGAGGTTGACTTGGATCGCAATGACTATAAGTACCTAGCGTCTGAAGACACCGCGTCTTCGTCGGCCAAGGCTAATAAGTCCGCACATTCCGGCGCAGGCGCTGCCGCTGCGGGTACCGGCGTTGCAGCGGCAGGCGCCGCAGGTGCTGCCGGCCTGTCCAAGCCGGTCGGTAAGCCATCTGCGGACGGAGATGAGCCCACCGCAAGCAAGTATGAGCCCCAGAACCACGTTGTCGCTGGTGCGGAGGAAGAACATGTTGGCAAGGCCGCAGAGCAGCCGGACCTGCAGGAAGCGCTGGATGAGAACAACGCGGACTATGCACCGAGCCAGCACATCGTAGGTGAGGCAAAGGAAGAGCACATTGGTTCTGCCCCACAGCAGCCGGACCTGCAGGAAGCGCTGGATGAGAACAACGCGGACTATGCACCGAGCCAGCACATCGTAGGTGAGGCGAAGGAAGAACACATTGGTTCTGTCCCACAGCAGCCAAACATTGATCTGGAAGCCTCGGGCGAGACCCCAACCTCTGTCAATGATCTGGATGTAGATCCAGAGATGTCCGGTGAGGACCGTGACAAGGCGGATGACGTTACTGGCGAGGCTGGCAATGAGCGTTTTGACCAGCTGAAGGGGAAAGCATCGGAGGCAGGCAGCGCCGTAGGTGATGCCTTCCAGCGGGCGAAGGGATTCGTGGAAGACAAGGCACATGAGTACCAGGAGGAGTCCACGAAGAAGGGTGGCTTCTTTGACCGCGTTAAGGGCGCTGTGCGCGATGCACGCGAGTCCATTGAGGACAAGCGCAAGAATTAACCAGCGCCGAGTTTAAGCCGCTTTCCCCGGGTTGGGGAAGGCGGCTTTAGTCGTATATACAATCCTGCTATTCGTCCAAGGCGTGGAGATATAGCCGGTTGATAAGCAGGCGCCTCGGCACGTCCACGAGCGGGCGCAGGAAGGGGAGGAAGGGCTCGGAGGCGGCGTCGATAAGCAGCAGTGTGCGGCCATCGCGCAGGCGCTCAAGGGTGAAGGTTTCTTCGCCGCGCTCGAGGTGTCCAGGCAAGGTGCCATAGGTGAACCCGCAGCGGCCGTCTTCGTGGAAGACATCGACAACCCGGCAGCGAAAATTCAATGGCCCCAAACCGAGGGTAACCTCCGCGCCGAGCTCCACAACCTCATGGGTCGGGCGGACACGGAAAAGACCGCTGCGTTGTATTGACCAGCGGAAAAGTCGGTGTGCGGCGGCGTCAAAGTCAGCATCGATAACCCGCGACATATGCAGCTGTGGAAAGTCGGAGACATCAGAATAGGACAGCGGTGTGGGCATGTTCTCCATGATAGGGGAGGGGTGATCACCCCCGAAGTCTGGAAGAAATATAACGGCTTGGACACAGTCACAAGAGTTTGCTGTTTCCACAATTCTTTCGTGCCACTATCGAGCTTGCACGATGTTGACAACTGAAAGTAGGTACCTTGATGCTTCGCATTCCGCACCTTAAGAAAGTCCTGGTGGGCTCGGCTTTCGCTGGTGCGTTTTTCCTGGGTTCCCCGGCCGCAGGCGCCCAGGAATTGCCCCAACCGGATTTCGACTCCGCAGGGATTATTAACCAGGTCCGCGATAACCTAGCGGGGGTCGGCATCCAGACCCCGCAGGTGGATAAGAATGTTACCGATGCCGTGGATTCCTCTGTGCGCAACGCGCAGCAAGCCGTGCAGCAGAACCTGCAGCAAGGACAGTACGCGGAGCCGATGACTAATCCGAATCCCATCGGTCTAGCGGAGCAGGCTACCCAGCCGGAGTTTAAACCGAAGGGAACCAATCCGAACTATAAGTGGAAAAACGATGGATTTTCCAAGGTAGCCGCCGGAAAGCCACAGGCTGATTACGTCCTGCACCGTGTGCCGGGTTCCATGTTTGATGCCCCACGCATTCCAGAAGAGTCTGTTGCAGCCATGAATCAGGGTGAGTCCCTCTATGGTCCAGGCACCCCGCTCTACGTCAATGACAAGACGATGTGCACTCTGACCGCGGCAGGCAACGATAATGGTGGCCGCAAGGTGGGTCTTACCGCCGGGCACTGCGGCAATGTGGGCGATTCAGTTACCTCCGCTGATTCGGAGCAAATCGGCCCGACGGGCACCGTGGTGTCCAAGAACGAGGACTTGGACTACGCCGTTATTGAGTTCGGCTCCAAGGCTAAGGTGTCCCGTTCCTACAATGGCGTAACTGTCAATGAACTAGGCGGTGACGTCAAACCGGGCCAGCAGGTGTGCAAGCAGGGCGTTGCCACCGGCAAGACCTGCGGTATTACCTATCAGCAGGCAAAGAAGATTCAGGTAAACCAAGTCTGCGCCATGATGGGTGATTCTGGTGCGCCGTTGCTCGTCAATGGCCGCCTCATTGGTTCCATTTCCGGTGGATTCCTGCCGGTGAATTTCCCGTGCCGTACCCCATTGCAGGGGCCGGTTCATAACCCGACCGCTGCCACCAATATGGATGCGGTCTTGGCGGATATGAACCGCCGCGGTGGCGTAGGTGCCGGTTTCACGCTGCCTGAAGACTAGCTGTACTGAGGCATTCGCCCGCTCCCCAGCTCGGGGAGCGGGCTTTTTGCGTCCCTGCCCGGTGCCGATAATCATAACTAATCGGCGCTTGTGTGAAAAGCTTAGGCGGACTAAGGTTAGCCTTATCTAGTAGCTACTTAGGTGTGGCTAATATCACCGGCATGGTCCGGTCAGAGAGAACTGAGGTAACCGCGCGATGTTGCAGCTGTCTTTATTGTCCCGCACCCGGCGCAAACCGGGGTGCGAAAAATCCGAGTGTATGCGCGCCGATCAGGCACCGGTAGACGCTTTGGTGGAACTTCCTGAGTGCTGCTTGCAGCACGCCATCGACGAGCGGCCGGCGTTGGCGCTGCGCTTGCGGGAATTAGGTTTCCGCCCAGGTGTGCGCGTACAGATCGGCCGCAAGGTAGCCGGCGGCGCGCGCCTAGTTACCGTAGGCACCGCCCACTATGCGGTGGATGCGGCTACTCTTCGCCAGCTCGAAGTCATCCCGGTGGCAGCATAATGGCACGGAAAACCGCTGCGCCGAGCTGCCATTCCACCTCCTCGATGCGCATTGCGAAGGAGGGAACGCCGGTCCTCGCATTGGTCGGGGCTCCAAATTCCGGCAAATCTACCTTGTTCAATGCGCTAACCGGAGCGAAGGTGCAGACCGGAAACTGGCCAGGTACCTCCGTTGAGATAAGCCGTGGCTTGTGGAATGCGCAGCCAGAGGCCTTTGACATCATTGATCTTCCTGGTGCTTATTCATTGGATCCAATGAGCCCAGACGAGGAATTTACCCGCGATATGCTCGTGGAGGCTCCGCCGTGTGAGCGCCCCGATGTGGTTGTGGTGCTCGTGGACGCCACTGCGCCGGCGCGCGGACTGAACCTCGCTTTCCAGATTGCGGAGCACCCATACCGGGTAGTGATTGGGGTGACCAAGGAGGACATCGCCAAGCAGCAGGGCATAAGCATCGATACGTCCGCGCTTTCACACGAGGTGGGCATCCCGGTGGTCAGCGTTAACGGTCGGCGGCGTGAAAACTTGGATGCGCTCGAGCGCGAGGTTGCCCGTGCAATGCACACTGATCCGCGGACCATCCGGCCCAATGCTGACCTAGACCAGCGCTTTGTGGATTTGGACGCGGCGGAAAAGGCTGCCGTTTCACGGACGGATACTGGCGAACCGCTCAGCCACCGCGCGGACCGCCTAGTCTTGCACCCAGTGCTCGGGCCGATTCTGTTTCTGGCGGTGATGTGGGCGGTCTTCTTCATCACCACTACTGTCGCGGGTCCGCTACAGGACGGATTGGAAGCATTCATCACCGGCCCCGTCTCCGCCGCTGCGCGCAGCATCCTCCCGGATAACTGGCTGATCACAGGCTTGTTGGTGGATGGTCTCATCGGTGGCGTAGGCATGGTGCTCACCTTCGCGCCGCTTCTTGCGCTGATGTTTTTGTGCTTGGCGGTGCTGGAGGATTCCGGCTATATGGCGCGCGCGGCCGTGGTCACTGACCGCGTGATGCGCGCCATCGGGCTGCCGGGTAAGGCTTTTATCCCCATCGTGGTGGGCTATGGCTGCAATGTACCGGCTATCTCAGCCACGCGCGTGCTTGGCGACGTCCGCCACCGCATCCTCACCTGCCTGCTTATTCCCTTTACTTCATGCTCTGCGCGTCTCATCGTATTTATGATGCTGGCACAGGTATTTTTCCCTGCTC
The DNA here is from genome assembly GCF_032821635.1 of Corynebacterium nasorum. Classification (NCBI taxonomy): domain Bacteria; kingdom Bacillati; phylum Actinomycetota; class Actinomycetes; order Mycobacteriales; family Corynebacteriaceae; genus Corynebacterium; species Corynebacterium nasorum. Next base: position 66,943 of record NZ_JAVBIE010000014.1, read on the forward strand.
ATGCCGGTTCCGCGGTATTTGCCATGTACGTGCTGTCCATCGCTTTGGTGGTGTTGGTAGGCCTGGCGCTGCGCCGCACGGTGTGGCGGGCCATGCCGGCCGAAGCCCTCGTTATCGACCTTCCGGCCTATCAGCTGCCCACCTTTAGACTCACCATCTCAGTAATGTGGGTGCGCCTCAAGGGCTTCTTACATACCGCCGGCGGCATCATCGTGGCCACGGTGGTAGTCATCTGGCTGCTCATGTCCATCCCGGTCACCGGCGGGCACTCCTTTAACGAAGAGGCAGTGCCGCCACAGGATTCCGCCTATGGTGCCGTTGCTCAGGCAATGTCTCCCGTCTTTGCCCCGGCAGGCTTTGGTTCTTGGTCGCTGACCGGACCCTTGGTCACCGGATTCGTGGCGAAGGAAACCCTCATTTCCACGTGGGCACAGACGTACGCAGTCGAAGACGTCACTGACGATGCACCGGAAGAGCAAGCAGAATCCCCACTGGCCAGCCATATCCGCGCTGATTTTGATGCGGCCTCTGGCGGGCACGGGCTCGCGGCAGTATGGGCGTACATGGTATTCCTGCTGGCCTACACCCCGTGCGTAGCCACGGTAGCCGCGCAGCGGCGAGAAATAGGCTGGAAGTGGACACTCATCGGCTTCGCCCTACAACTCGGCTCCGCCTGGATCCTGGCGGTGGGAGTTTTCCAAGTCCTCAAGGTCTTCCTATGAGCCCCACGGAGCAGGTCAAGGAGGCCATTAAACAGGGAAAATCCAACCCGGCTGACATTGCAAAAGCTACTGGGTTAGGGCAGGGGACCGTGGAAATCATCCTCGCCCACCTCGAACGCACGGCGGAGCTGGTGCGTGAATCGCTCACTTCGTGCCCCACCGGCGGCTGCGGCAGTTGCGCGCAGGCGGGTGGTTGTTCCGCTGCAGCTACCGAGCACCGCGGTCCGGTGCTGCTCCAGCTGCGGAGAAGACCCTAGCCCTGTAGCGCGGCGAGGGCGTGCTTATGAAGCAGTCCGTTGGAGGCTACGCCGGATCCGCCATGCGGGCCGGGGTTTCCTTCAAGGTCAGTGAAGGTACCGCCGGCCTCGGTCACGATGAGCGAGGGCGCAGCGAGGTCCCACAGGGAAACCTCCGGTTCGGCGGCGATATCTACTGCGCCTTCGGCGACGAGGCAATAGGACCAGAAGTCTCCGTAGCCGCGCAGGCGCCACGTTTTATCCGTTAGCGCGAGGAATTTATCGCGCAATCCGCGCTCAGCCCATCCGGTAAGCGAGCTCATCGCCAGCGAAGAATCGGAGAGCTTTTCTACGTGGGAAACGCTCAAACGCTTCGGCTCGCCGCCGAACACGCGGAAGGCACCCGCGCCCTTGGCCGCGTACCAGCGGCGGCGCAGGGCGGGAGCGGAGACGACGGATACCACCGGTTCGCCGTCTTCCAAGAGGGAAATGAGCGTGGCCCATACGGGCACGCCACGCACGAAGTTCTTGGTGCCGTCGATGGGATCGATGACCCACTGGCGGCCTTTATAACAGGCCTCGCCGCCGTATTCCTCGCCCAGCACCTCATCGCGCGGGCGGGAGCGCTTGAGGGATTCGCGGATTTGCTTCTCACAGGTGAGGTCCGCATCCGATACGGGAGACATATCCGGCTTTTCCTTAACGGAAAGATCCGAGGCCTCGAAACGATGCATGGTTACCACATCGGCATGGCCCGCCAGCTCGAGCGCGAGGCCCAAGTCTTCTTTGAACTTACCCACGGAGCCAATCCTCCATCTGATCCACTACCAATTTATTGCCGGCGAGGCACCATTCGACACCGCCGGCTTCTACCTTGCGGGCGGCACCACCGGCTGCTTCAACGAGAGCTTTGCCGGGGAACCAATCCCAATCCGCTACCGAATGCTGCATCCATGCGCCCCACGTGCCATCGGCTACGGAGGACAGGTCAACAGAACCGGCACCGAGCATACGGACTGTAGCAAAGTTTTCCGCCACGCGCTGCCATGCCCCGCGGATATCCGCATCCATCAGCGAGGTCGGGTGCAAATAGGTAGATAGCGAAATCTGCTTGGCTGGCTGAGCCGCAAGGCGGGAAACTTCTTTGCCGTCCAGAGAAGTGGGGTAGTCGCGGCCACCGAACCACGTATAACCCATGGCGGGGCGGTGGACGGCGCCGAGGGTGATCCCGGTGGCGTCGGCAAGCGCGAGGGCAGAGCACCAATAATCGGAGCCGGAAGAGAAATTGTAGGTGCCATCGACTGGGTCAATGACCCAGGTGCGGCCGGACTGGGATTCGCGGGCGGCGCCCTCCTCACCCAGGATGCCGTCCTCCGGGCGCACGGCCTCGAGCACGCCCGCGACGAAGCGCTCGGCCGCGCGGTCTGCATCCGTGACAACGTCCGAGATGGAAGTCTTTTGCTCCACGTCAACGCCCATCTCGCGCAGGCGCCACGCCAAGCGTCCGGCGTTATAGACGAGGGCCTGCGCAAGGTGCGCATCCCCGTCATCCGCATGCGCGACAATAAAGGTCTTGATGACCGCGTCGATCATCTCCTGCAAGCTCGGCTTTTGATCCATGCCCACCATTGTCACCCTAAACGCGGCCGATGGCTAATTGTGATGGCCCGGTGGGTAGGATTGGGGCCTATGCGTCCCGAAGTAACAGCACGGCTCAAGCAACTAGAATCCACCCTGACCACCATTGAGAAGGTCATGGACCCAGAGGCTTTGGCTGCCCGCATTCGGGAACTAGAGGCCCAGGCCGGGGATCCATCCCTGTGGGACGACCCCGTACATGCCCAAAAGGTCACCTCTGAGCTTTCCGCAGCGCAGGCGAAGGTTCGCAAGCTAGAAGCGCTGCGCGGGCGTCTCGAGGACATGCCCGTCATGTACGAACTTGCGGAAGAGGAAGGGGATTCTTCCCTGGCAGACGAGGAGCTCGATTCCCTGGAGTCCGCCATCGAATCCCTAGAGGTCACCACCATGCTTTCCGGTGAGTATGACCCGCGTGAGGCGGTTATCAATATTCGCTCTGGTGCCGGCGGTGTGGATGCGGCGGACTGGGCTGAAATGCTTATGCGCATGTATACCCGCTGGGCAGAAAAGCACGGCCACAAGGTGGATGTATATGACATTTCCTATGCGGAGGAAGCGGGCATCAAGTCAGCCACGTTCGTAGTCCATGGTGAGTACATGTACGGCCAGCTTTCCGTGGAACAAGGCGCGCATCGCTTGGTGCGCATCTCGCCTTTTGATAATCAAGGCCGACGCCAGACCTCCTTCGCCGAGGTGGAAGTCCTGCCGGTGGTGGAACAGACCGACCACATCGATATCCCGGACAATGATGTGCGCGTCGATGTTTATCGTTCTTCGGGCCCTGGCGGACAGTCCGTCAACACCACCGACTCCGCGGTGCGCCTGACCCACATTCCCACCGGAATCGTGGTCACCTGCCAGAACGAAAAATCGCAGATTCAAAATAAGGCCTCGGCTATGCGCGTGCTGCAGGCAAAGCTCTTGGAGCGCAAGCGCCAAGAGGAGCAGGCCGAGCTTGACGCTCTGGGCGCTGGTGGTAACGCCTCCTGGGGCAATCAGATGCGCTCCTACGTGTTGCACCCGTACCAGATGGTCAAAGACCTGCGCACCAACTTTGAGGTGGGCGATCCATCCAAGGTGCTCGATGGCGATATCGATGGCTTCCTAGAATCCGGAATTCGCTGGCGCATGCAGCAACAAGAAGACCAAGCTTAAGTCCATACTGATCGGGCTGAACTGAACGCAAAAAGGCCGAACTGAGGGGAGAAAATCCTCAGTTCGGCCTGATCTTTATGGACCTAACCCACGTAGTCCATCGGTGCACCCGGTCCCAGCGGAATGCCGATGAGGTACCAGATGACAAAGAAGATGAACCAGCCCACCAGCATGCACAGCGAGTAGGGCAGAGCGAGCGACATCAAAGTACCCACACCCGCGTGCTTGTAGTAGCGCTGCAAGAAGGTCAACGCCAGAGCGAAGTAGGGTGACATTGGGGTGATGATATTCGTTGGGGAGTCACCGATACGGAAGAGCATCTGGGAAACCTCAGGTGAGACGCCCACATACATCATCATCGGCACGATGACCGGGGCCATCAGCGCCCACTGGGCGGAACCGGAGGTGATGAAGAGGTTAAGCAGTGCGACCATGGCGACCAGCGCGGCGAACATGAGCAACGGCGGCAGGGACCAGTGCTGAAGTAGCTCGGAGCCCTTAATAGCGGTCCATACGCCGAGGTTGGACCACTCGAACCAGGCGAGGAACTGTGCCACCGCGAAGAAGAGGACCAGCATGGGGACAAGGGTCTCGATGCCCTTGGCCATAAACTCCGGTACATCAGCAAAAGACTTCACGGTGCCTGCCGCTAGGCCGTAGACGATGCCGCACACCAAGAAAGCCAAGGCAATCGGCACCGCGATGGCGCTAATGAGCGGCGACTCCATGAAGCTATCCTCTTGGCTTGCCAGCGGGGAGCCAGGGATAAATAGGAGTGCAAAGAAGGCGGCAAGGAAGAGCACGAGTGCGATGCCGGAAGCAATCAAACCGCGCTGTTCGTTGGGCTTGATGCGCATTGCCTCTTCATCGTCGGTGAAGTCGTACTCCTCATCCTCTTCTGCATTCGCGCCGGCCCCACCGGCGGCCTTGGAAAAAGACACCTCTTCATAATTAATGTGATCGTGGTCCACCAGCTCGCGGGCCTTTGTGACCATGAGGAATTCCGTGACCGCGGTAATGATGAGCGAAAGCACAATAGCGGAGGGAATGACGAAGAAGATATTGGCCAGCGGGCTGACTTCATATTCTGGGTCCACAAACTGTGCGGCCGGGGTAGAAATGCCCGCCAGCAGGAGGTCGGTGATATTCAGAATCAGCGAGGCATTAAAGCCGGCAGACGACGCCGCAAAGGCCACCATCGCGCCCACGATGGGGGAGCGGCCCACCGCGTGGAAGGCCATGGCTCCCAGCGGAATGAGGATGACGTAAATGGCATCGGAGGCCAGGGAGCCGGTCACACCGGCCAACGCCACAACGAAGGTAAGCATCTTGGCACTGACCTTGGTGACCATGCCGCGCACCAAGGCGGAAAGCAGGCCGGACTGTTCGGCCACGGCCACGCCGAGCATTACGGCGAGGATGACACCCAGCGGTGGGAAACTGGTGAAGTTTTCCACCGCGTCAGTAACCATGCGCGAGATATTCTCGGTGGTCAGTAGCGATTGCACCTCAATGGTCTCGCCTGTCTTAGGATCCTCGGCGCTCATGCCAATGAGGTGCCCCAGCCAGGAGGTCACAGCAACGATTGCCGCGAGGATGACGAAGAGCCAGAACGGATCCGGCAGCTTATTGCCAATCTTTTCTACAGTGCCCAGGAAGCCGCTTGCAGAACGTGGTTTTTCTTTAGTTTCGGTTTCGGCCATAGTATCGGCACTTTCTGTCGATTGGGTCGGAACAAATTAGTGTCTTAGACCACATTACTTAAATATAGTTCACAGCGCGGTGTCAACTTTGGTTGCTACAGTGATTCGCGTGATTAGATTCGACAACGTGACTAAGGCCTACTCCGCCGAGTCCCGCCCAGCACTTGACGGGGTGTCTTTCGAGATTGCGGATGGTGAATTCGCTTTCCTGATCGGTCCATCCGGTTCCGGTAAGTCCACCTTCTTGGAGCTGATGGTGCGCTATAGCAACGTAACTGAAGGCGATATTTACTTTGATGATTTCCACGTCAATGAGCTTTCCGGCAAGCAGATCAACGCGCTGCGTCAGTCCATTGGGTACGTCTTCCAGGATTTCCGCCTGCTTCCAAAGCTGACGGTGTATCAAAACGTGGCCTTTGCGCTGGAGGTCATTGGCAAGAGTAAGTACCGCATTTCCACCGCGGTCCCGCAGGTATTGGAGCTGGTGGGACTCCACGATCGCCACAACGCCTATCCGCATGAACTCTCCGGTGGTGAACAGCAGCGGGTAGCCATCGCTCGTGCGGTGGTTAATCGGCCAAAGCTCTTGCTTGCCGACGAACCCACGGGCAACCTCGACCCCGCCACCGCCGACGAAATCATGGACTTGCTGCTGGGCATCAATCGTCGCGGCACCACCGTGGTCATGTCCACCCATAACGCCCGCGCCGTCAATAAGGCGCGCAAGCGCGTGCTGGAGCTACGCAATGGAGTGCTCGTGCGCGATGAGCATGACGCACAATACGAGGGGGAAGCATGAAGCTAGGATTTATTTTCCGCGAAGCCACAAAGGGTCTGGGCCGCAATTTGACCATGACCATCGCCATGATCATTACTACCGCGATTGCGGTCGGGCTCGTTGTCGCCGGCATCATGGTGACCAACCTGACCAAGGACACCAAGGAAATCTATCTCGACCGCGTCGAGGTCATGGTTCAGCTCAATGAGGATATTTCTGCTGGGGATCCAGACTGTACGAGTCCGGCCTGTGCGGATATCAAGGAACAGTTGGAGGCGGATGATTCCGTCGAGTCCGTGGAATACCGCAACCGCGCAGATTCCTATGAGCGGTTCAAAGAACTTTTCCAAGACACCGACCCTGTGATGGTGGAACAAACCTCCCCTGATGCGCTGCCGGCTGCATTCCACGTGCGGCTTGTAGACCCAGAAGACGCCTCGGCAATCGATGCGATTCGGGATAACCCAGCGGTAGAGGACGTCGTTGACCAGCAGCAAGAGGTGCGCAATGCCGCCAGCAACCTCGACTCCATCCGCAATGCCACCTTCATCCTGGCTATCGTGATGTCTGTGGCGGCCATCTTCTTGGTGGCTAATATGGTGCAAATTGCTGCATTCCATCGCACTCGCGAAACGGAGATCATGCGCATGGTGGGCGCAAGCCGGTGGATGACGCAGGCGCCATTCGTCACGGAAGCAGTCTTGGCTTCCCTCATCGGTGTACTCCTCGGCGGAGCCGGCATCTTCTTGGGTAAGTCCCAAGTGGTGGACCCGTCCCTGCAGGGACTTTATGAATCCCAGCTGCTGGCTCCTATGAAATCCGGCGATCTCTGGATTGCCCTCCCGCTCGTCGGCCTGCTAGCGCTGGTGGTTACCGCCATCACGGCCCATATCACCCTGCGGTCATATGTACGCAAATAGTCTGTTTGCCGGGCCAGTCAAAAGGGCACTACACTGGCATAACTATGGCTAAGAAGGGCAAGAAAAACAAGAAGGCGGCATCCGGCGAGGCTACGCTTGCGACCAACCGCCGGGCCCGGCACGACTACAAAATTCTCGAGGAGTACGAGTGTGGCATCGTCCTGCTCGGCACCGAGATCAAATCCCTGCGGGAGGGGAAAATCTCGCTCAATGATGCCTTTGCCACCATTGACGATGGCGAAGTGTACTTGCGGAACCTCCACATTCCGGAGTACTCCATGGGCTCGTGGACGAACCACAGCCCGCGGCGCACCCGCAAGCTTTTATTGCACCGCCGCGAGATCGACAAACTTTATGGCCAGGTGCGCAATGGCAATAAAACCCTGGTGCCGCTCAAGGTTTATCTCAAAAATGGCTACGCCAAGCTTTCGCTTGCGCTGGCACAAGGCAAGCAGGACTATGACAAGCGAGAGGATATTAAGCGCCGCGACCAGGACCGTGAAATTTCCCGCGAGCTCGGCCGCCGCGTGAAGGGCATCAATGTTTAAGACAGCGAAAGTCCACGACGTCGTCAAGGGTGAGGACACCATCGAAGGCGTCGGGGTGCTGGTGGATCGGATGTGGCCTCGGGGCGTCGCTAAGAGCGACCTAGACTATAAAGAGTGGTTCAAGGAAGTCGCGCCGAGTCCGGAGCTGCGCAAATGGTGGAACCACGACGAGGATCGTTTCGACGAGTTTGCCCGCCGCTACAAGACTGAGCTGGATGACAATGACTCCGAAGAGCTCACCCAGCTGCTTGCGCTTGCCGACGCCACCCTTCTCTTCGCCGCCGCCAACCGCAAGGTCAATCACGCGGTGGTCGTTAAAGAGTGGCTGGAGGAGCACTTGAGGAAATAAAAGTGGGTGGGGTAGTGTTATACGAACCGTAGGGAAGATGCACTATCCCGTCCCTACCGCATGGGGTTGATTTGGTTTCGACTTCGTGCACTGAGCCAGGGGAAGCGTGCCGGTGCAGGCTAACGACCACCGTATAAGCGTCGTAGCAACCAATAAACGCAGAGAAGAACTCTCAGCGTGACTACGCCCTCGCTGCCTAATTACAGCGACGCGTGTCTGTCAGCCTAGGTTTCGTTCCTGACCTAGAACCTGGCATCGACTAAGGAACTAGCCGGCTGGCCGGGTCATCAGGACCAGTCGGGACTCTTACTGGTGACTGGGCCCATCATCCGGACGTGTTCGCCCGATCCGGAGGGCCGAGCAGAGATCCTGTGCGGACTGCGCACGGAGAAGCCCTGGCAAGGTGACGAAGGACCCGGGTTCAATTCCCGGCAGCTCCACCGATAGGCCCCCGAGAAATCGGGGGCCTTTTTCCATGCAAGGAGCCCGGTGGTCAGCTTGCTGATAATTGCCCGCTCTCCCCAATCCATTTTTGGGATCGTCCATCTAAAGGGGGCGGTCCACCAGAGAGGCCTTTCAAATATGGGAGAAAGCATCTCGATTGCAGGTTTCCTTGAGACATTAGTAGCTATGGTGCCACTTAGCCAGGTAAAACTCTGCCATAATGCCCGTTATCCTGGGGATTTGTGTTGTTTGGTTGTGGTGGACTACATTAATCCAAGTCGCCGAGAGGTAGCCGGGAGGTTACTTGATGGTGACATTTTGTACGGACTTGGTTCGATGATTTGATTTTGTTC
>NZ_JAVBIE010000015.1:0-49696 GCF_032821635.1 Corynebacterium nasorum
ATGTCGCGTGGGTGCAAAATGAGCTCAACGAAACACCCCGACAAATCCTCGGCGGCGCAACCCCACGTGAAATACTTAACGAACTATTCAAGCGTGGCGCATCCACCGCTTGATTCCGCCAAGAGATTTCTGTTAATGGGGGTGTACTCCATCGCCTCTGCCTGCGGCTTTGGCTATCTCGCGTTGAGGGCGGAGCTGGCGAGCTTGGAAGCCATACGGGTCACACAGGCTAGTATTTGCGGCTTTTTGACGGCCTATCTATGCTTCCAGAGCTTGAAATCCTGGCAAGCTTCTACCCGTTCAACTACACGTCGGTAGGAGGGGCGAACATGAAAAAGACCCCGCATTCCGATTTACCGTACATGCGAGGTCTTTTCTATCTGTGCCCCTGGTGAGACTCGAACTCACACTGGACGGGTTTTGAATCCGTTGCCTCTGCCAATTGGGCTACAGGGGCGCACAGTGCCAAGGCTTGCTGCCTTTGACTGTGAAAATAGTAGCGCAGGGACTAGGGGAATTCCTAATTGGGTAGGGGAAGCGGGGGAATGCCCACGTCATCCAATAAATGTGCACCGGGGTGTTCGTATGTCGGCTCGCTTCTCTAGGATGGGGCAGGTGACTACTAAACAGCCTCGAATTCTGCTCATTGACGGCCACTCTATGGCCTTTCGTGCCTTCTACGCCCTGCCGGTGGATAACTTTTCTACCTCGGGCGGCCAGCACACCAATGCCGTATATGGCTTTTTATCGATGCTTTCCAATATCGTGGCGGAGGAGAAGCCCGATGCCATCGCGGTGGCATTCGATGTAGGGCGAAAGACCTTCCGCACCGAAATGTTCCCGGACTACAAGGCGCAGCGTGAAGCCGCGCCGGAGGAATTTAAGGGCCAAGTTGACATCATCCGCGAGGTGCTCGAGGTGCTGGGGATTACCACCCTCTCCCGCGAGAACTTCGAGGCCGACGACATCCTCGCCACGCTGGCGACCGAGGCGCAGGCTTATGAGACCCTCATCGTCACCGGTGACCGCGATTACCTGCAATTGGTAAACGATTCCACGACGGTGCTTTATCCCATGAAGGGCGTATCCACTCTCCACCGCTTTACGCCCGCCGCGGTGGAAGAGAAGTATGGTCTCACACCTGCGCAGTACCCAGATTTTGCTGCATTGCGCGGTGATCCGTCCGATAATTTGCCGGGCATTCCCAAGGTGGGCGAGAAGACGGCGACTAAGTGGATTGTTAAATACGGGGACTTGGCATCACTGGTTGAGCACGCCGAAGAAATCAAGGGCGTGGTGGGCAATAATTTCCGCGAGCGCATCGATCAGGTGCAGATGAATCGCAAGCTCACCCAAATGATCACGGATATGGACCTAGAGGTTGGCCCTGACGATCTGGCTTTCCAGGAGGCGAAGGTTGCGGACGTTGCCGCTAAGTTCGATGACCTCGAGTTTGGCACCAACCTGCGCGATCGCGTACTGGCCGCCATTCCCAATGACGGCGCTGAGGCAGCGGAGCAGACCGAGGAAATCCAAGAGTTAGAGACAGTCATCGACGATGAGCCATTGTCCCAGTGGCTGCCAGGCCGAGAGCATGTTGCGGTCTATGTCCAAGGCGAGGGAAACCCAGGACAGGGCGATGCTTCTGCCATTGCCTTCGTAGACCAGGAACGCCACGGGCTGCAAGTGGAGTTGGGCGACCTTTCTGCCGCGGACGATAAGGCCCTAGCGCAGTGGCTGGCCTCCGATGCGCCGAAGTATTTCCACGAGGCGAAGGCCGCCTTCCATATGCTTGCCGGTCGGGGTATTGAGCTAGCCGGCATTGCCCACGACACGGCCATTGCCGCCTACCTGCTGCGGCCCGGTCAACGCACTTACGCGCTTGCCGACGTCTACCAACGCCACCTCCAAAAGACCCTCGGCGCCGCCACGGAGCAGCTTTCCCTGTTGGATGATTCCACCTTGGTGGACCAAGCCGCAGCCATTATGGAATTGGCGGAAAGGCTCACTGCAGAGCTCCAAGAGATTGATTCTTTCGAACTTTATACCGACTTGGAGCTGCCCCTGGTGACCATTTTGGCGCGCATGGAAGCTACCGGCATTGCTGTTGACGTAGACATTCTCGAAACACAAAAGGATGCCTTCGTAGAGCAGGTCGCCGAACAAGAGCGTGCCGCCCGCGAGCTTGCCGGTGACGATAAGCTCAACCTCAACTCACCCAAGCAGCTACAAACCGTACTCTTTGAGACTTTTGATCTGCCCAAGACCAAGAAGACAAAGACCGGCTATTCTACCGCGGCTAAGGAGATTGAACAGCTCGCGGTTAAGAATCCCCACCCATTCTTAGACCACCTTTTGGCTCACCGTGAGTACCAAAAGATGAAAACCACCCTCGAAGGTCTAATCAAGACCGTGCAGCCGGACGGTCGCATCCACACCACGTTTAATCAGACAGTGACGTCGACTGGCCGCTTGTCCTCGACGGAGCCAAATCTGCAGAATATCCCGGTGCGCACCGAAGCTGGGCGACAGATTCGCTCCGCGTTTATCGTAGGCGAGGGCTACGAAGAACTCATGACCGCGGACTATTCGCAGATTGAGATGCGTGTGATGGCACACCTCTCGGCAGATCCCGGGCTTATCGAGGCCTATAAGGACGGCGAAGACCTGCATAACTACGTCGGCTCCCGAGTCTTCGACGTCCCCGTCGACCAAGTCACGCCGGAGCTGCGCCGCCGCGTTAAGGCAATGTCTTATGGTTTGGTCTATGGCCTGTCCGCCTTCGGCCTATCGCAGCAATTGGGCATCCCGGCTGGGGAAGCGAAGTCCATCATGGAAAGCTACTTCGAGCGTTTTGGCGGGGTAAAGAAATACCTCGATGAAGTTGTGGTCCAGGCGCGTAAGGATGGGTATACAGCCACCCTCTTCGGCCGCCGCCGCTACTTGCCCGAGCTCAACTCCGATAACCGCCTAGCGCGCGAGAACGCAGAGCGAGCCGCATTAAATGCACCGATTCAAGGTACCGCGGCAGACATTATCAAGGTGGCAATGATTCGCGTTGACCGCGCATTGCAGGGCATGAAGTCCCGCGTGCTGCTACAGGTCCACGATGAATTGGTAGTTGAGGTCGCTCCTGGCGAGGCTGACCAGGTACGTGAAATTCTCGAGCGGGAGATGGACTCTGCTATCGAGCTCAACGTGCCGCTGGAGGTCTCCGCTGGTTCAGGCAAGGATTGGGATGCCGCAGCCCACTAGCGCAGCTTCTTTCTCTCGCCGAGAAAAGGCGCGCCTTAGGCTTGCCTCGCAAGGCTTAACCGTTCAGCGGTGGGAGAGTGCGGAGGAAGTGATCCGGGCTTTCGGCGTTATGCAAGGCCAAGACCTGCACTCCGTGCGCCGATCGCTGGCCTTGCGGGCGCAAGACCACTCAGATGCCGGAAATATTGTGCGTGGGTATCCCATGCGTCATACGCTTTTTGCGGCTTCTGTCAAGGACATAGGCTGGATAACTGAACTCTGTGCTAAACGGCGCAAGGGCGACGCAGAGTTAGTGGCAAAGGTAAACAAGCTCATTGATCGTCCGCTTTCGCGTGCCGAGCTGAAAGAACGTGCTGCCACAGCGTTGCCGGGTGTGCCTTTCTGGCACGTTGTGCGTGTAGCAATGGAAGGCGGTCACGCCGTTTACTCCGGAGCTGATCAGCTGATTACACCGGTCGATTTGCCGGGGTTAGAGGAGATTTACAACGGCGACAAAGTCGCCGCTACCACAGAGTTGATGACTCGGTATTTTCGCACTCATGGCCAAGTCACGTTGGGGGACTTTGCTTGGTGGACAAAGCTACCGCAAAAACTAATTAGACCAGCGGCTGAAAACCTCCTGCCGGACATTGTGCGGTGTGGAGAAGAATCCCCGGACTTTGTCTCGATAGAGGTAATTGATATGGCCGAAGCACGAAAGAAGCGCTCGGTGCTCTTATTGGGAGCCTTCGACGAGTACATCCTGGGATACCGAGATCGGTCATTTGCGATGACTTCAGAAGTTCACGAGATACTTGCCCCTGGAAACCGCGGTGTATTTCGCCGCGCCATTGTGGTGGACGGCCAGGTTCGCGGGACGTGGAATAAACAAGCTATCGAGAATCTGGGTATCCCCGGCTACGCCGAGCCCAAAGTTCAGAAGTTGTGGCGAACTGCGCAATAAGTTTTTAGGTAGCCTTCTCTGTGCGGAAAAAATTATGCGTGCACATGGAGAAACTAGGAAGGGAAATACTGCGCAGTGACTCTGGAAGAGAAAATAAATAAATGGAATCTCCGCTTTTTTGAAAGTTTGTGGGCCATGCAAGTGAATTTCCTTGCAGCCGATATCAATGACCTCGGGCTAGACCAATTCCTTGAAGAGCATAGGGCCTATGGAATCGGGTATGGACTCTTCGCAGTAGCGTATTTTGTGGCAGCCATGAGCATCGCCCGTGTGGCGCCAAACCCTAAGGTCAGGAGATTAACGGCCGCTGGGGTGATGGTCGTTTCCACGGCGCTTGCGTTCCTCTTTCCATCCGAGTGGATGTTTGCTGCGTTGGTTATTTTCGCCCTTGTTTATTACCTCTGGCCACGAAAAGAAGGCGTGTCTATCTGAGGTCGGCGCTCCACCAGGCAATTGGCCAGCATATCGAAGGGAGTTTGGCCAAAAGCGAGCATGCTGATGCTTAAAATTGCCAGTAGCAGGGGCATAACACCCGACCAACCTGAAAGCGTCAGCATTGTTAGCAATAGCCAGGAGTTTCGCAGGCAAGCGGTGAAAAATCCTGGGTGGGTGGCAATGATTTCTAGCTGGAGGGACCACTTACCTAGCGAAGTGGATTTCGCGGCTTCCACCCATACCCGATAGACGTAAAAGACCACGGCGGCGGCAATGGCATTATAGAGTTCTAAGGTCTCTCCAGTAAGCGGATGGTCGGCTGCCGCATTTACTACCCACCGCACCACCATGACGATGGCAGCGGCTAGGAAACTGTCAATCCACCAGGCAATGCCACGTCGTATCAATAAGCCAATCCGGTCCAAAACCATGCCCATAGGTTAGCGGGAATTGCTGCAGACGAAAATAATCGTGCCGGGAAAGATTTCGCCGCGCTCCGGAGACCATTGGCCCCAGGTGATCCTAAGGTCTTGCGGCCACTCGGGTTCAATTATGTCCTCGATAAGGAACGGGCCTTTACTCTGCAGGGCCTGGAACCAATCGGCGATGGTGCGATGAAACTCCGCATACGTGAGGTTGCCATCGCGGTCTTGTTCCAGATAGGCGCGGTCGAAGTAGCTAATATCAGCCGTTAAATCGGTAGGATCATCGGGGAAGATCCAGCGCATGGGATGGGTGACTGAGAGGACAAAACGACCGCCTGGTTTAAGAACCCGGGAGACCTCCTGTAGCGCTAAGTCGAGATTAGCGAGGAAGGGAAAAGCGCCGAACGCAGAGAAAGCAGCGTCGAAGGACTCTGTAGCATAGGGTAGCGACAGCGCATCGGCTTGCGTCAAGGGAAGTGCACCAGCAGCGTGGTTGAGCATGCCGCGAGAGATATCGAAGCCAGTGGCAAAGCGGGCACGCGTTTGGAGCCACTCGGTGCACGGTGCGGACCCGCAGCCAATTTCGAGGACGGAAGAATCCGAGACGTCGCCAAGCAGGTGCACTTGGTCCTCATGGAGCATCTCTGGGCACCAATAGAAGGAAGAAAGATAGTCGGGGTGCTCGGCATGGTAGCTAGCGGCGTCGCCATCCCAGTAGACCTGATTTGCTTGTGATGGGGAAATCACGGTGGGGGAAGAACTCCTTGGAGAAAAAGTTGCGTCTTGTATTTGCCCTTTAAGCTGGACAGATGTAGGGTTGAACGGGCGTGTCTATGCCACGGGTTGTTCTAAGCCGTTGTAGGAAGGCTTTAAGCAATCACGAGGCGGGATCGAATACTTTTCTTTTGCTGCTTTGGGCAGCTTAGCAAGCTTTTTTCGAGAGACGCGCAGTTGTCCAATTTCGATTTCCTACATTTATTCGGAGCATTTCTTAATATGCCATCTTCTAACACCCCGCAGGTTGCGATCAACGATATCGGAACCGCAGAGGACTTCCTCGCAGCTGTAGATGCCACCATCAAGTACTTCAACGATGGTGACATTGTCGAGGGCACCGTCGTCAAGGTTGACCACGACGAGGTACTGCTGGACATTGGATACAAGACCGAAGGCGTTATCCCTTCTCGCGAGCTGTCCATCAAGCACGACGTCAACCCAGATGAGGTTGTCGAGGTCGGCGATGAGGTTGACGCACTTGTTCTCACCAAGGAGGACAAGGAAGGTCGCTTGATCCTGTCCAAGAAGCGTGCGCAGTACGAGCGCGCTTGGGGCGCCATCGAGGAGCTGCAGGCCAAGGAAGAGCCTGTCACCGGTACCGTTATCGAGGTTGTCAAGGGCGGCCTCATTCTGGACATCGGCCTGCGTGGCTTCCTGCCTGCATCTCTGGTTGAGATGCGTCGCGTCCGCGACCTGGAGCCGTACATCGGCCAGGAGCTGGAAGCAAAGATCATCGAGCTGGACAAGCAGCGCAACAACGTTGTCCTGTCCCGCCGTGCATACCTGGAGCAGACCCAGTCCGAGGTTCGTTCCGAGTTCCTGCACCAGCTGCAGAAGGGTCAGGTCCGCAAGGGCGTTGTTTCTTCCATCGTCAACTTCGGTGCCTTCGTCGATCTCGGCGGAGTCGACGGCCTGGTTCACGTTTCCGAGCTGTCCTGGAAGCACATCGATCACCCATCTGAGGTTGTCACCGTTGGTGACGAGGTAACCGTTGAGGTTCTCGACGTTGATCTGGATCGTGAGCGCGTTTCCCTGTCCCTGAAGGCTACCCAGGAAGATCCGTGGCGCGTATTCGCCCGCACCCACGCTGTGGGCCAGATCGTTCCGGGCAAGGTCACCAAGCTCGTTCCATTCGGCGCCTTTGTTCGCGTCGAGGAGGGCATCGAGGGTCTGGTTCACATTTCCGAGCTGGCTCAGCGCCACGTTGAGGTTCCGGACCAGGTTGTCACCGTTGGCCAGGAAGTCATGGTCAAGGTCATCGACATCGACCTCGAGCGTCGTCGTATCTCCCTGTCTGTTAAGCAGGCAGACGAGGACTACACCGAAGAGTTCGATCCGTCCAAGTACGGCATGGCTGACTCCTATGATGAGCAGGGCAACTATGTCTTCCCTGAGGGCTTCGACCCTGAGACCAACGAGTGGAAGGAAGGCTTCGACGAGCAGCGTCAGGCTTGGGAGGCACGTTACGCAGAGTCCGAGCGTCGCTTCAACCTGCACACTGCTCAGATCGAGCGCAACCGCGCCGCAGCCGCTGAGGCTGCTGAGTCTGCAGAGTCCTCCAACTACTCCTCTGATTCCTCTGATGCAGCTCCGGCATCCGAGACTCAGGCAGAGGTTGGCGGCTCCCTGGCTTCCGACGAGCAGCTCGCCGCACTGCGCGACAAGCTCGCTGGCAACTAAAGCTTCCGCTTAGTTCCCTGCTGAGTTTAGAGCTAAGCTTCAAGGCCGCGTTCACTTCGTCATATAGACGGGGTGGGCGCGGCTTTTGTGATCTTTGAGACAGGCCCTGCAAACGTTTGCTGAGCCATTTGAGGTTTTTAAGTGGCTGACCAGCGCAGTTAAGAAGGGGGAGGCAAAAATCTCCTGGCAAGCCCACAAAACGGGCTTTTGTTCATGTGGGAATCCTCTTATACTCAACTATGACGTTATAGCCAGTGCTGCACTGGTTATAAGTGGTATTTGAACTGAGGAGTAAGAAGTGGCATCTACCAAGGACACTTCCGCCCACATCGTTGAAAGTATCGGCGGCGCTGACAATATTACGTCGCTGACGCACTGTGCGACGCGCTTGCGTTTCCAACTTGCTGATGCGGGGAAAGTTGATAAAGGAAAGCTCGACAGCGACCCAGCGGTGCTAGGCACCGTGCCACAAGGCGCCCACGGCTACCAAGTAGTCATGGGTGGCGGCGTTGCTGACTACTACAACGAAATCATCAAGCAGCCCGGTGTACACGCTTCCGGTGAGAAAACGGCGTCCTCCAAGAAGGAGTACGACGGCGTTCGTGGCAAGTACGACTGGGTAGATTACTGCTTCGAGTTTCTTTCTGATACCTTCCGCCCAGTTCTCTGGGCACTGTTGGGCGCCTCGCTCATCATCATGCTGCTGATCTTGGCGGACACCTTTGGTATTCAGGACTTCCGTGCGCCGCTGGATGAGCAGCCGGAAGGCTTCCGTTTGGCTCACGCCATGTTCCAGTCGGTCTTTTACTTCCTCCCGGTAATGGTGGGTGCGACCGCGGCTCAGAAGCTGGGTGCGAACATGTGGGTCTCCGCCGCTATCCCAGCGGCACTTCTTACCCCGGAGTTTTTGTCCCTGGGCGAAGCAGGAGATACCGCTAATGTCTTTGGCCTGCCGTTGGTTATTAACTCCTATGGCTCCCAGGTATTTCCCCCGATTCTGGCTGCAATCGGCCTGTACTGGGTGGAAAAGGGACTGAAGAAGATTATCCCAAGTGCGGTACAAATGGTTTTCGTACCATTTTTCTCCCTGCTAATTATGATTCCGGCAACGGCCTTCCTCCTTGGCCCGTTCGGCATTGGCGTGGGCAACGGCATTTCCTGGGTCCTTTATCAAATCAATGATTTCTCTCCATTCATCTTGGCTATAGTTGTTCCGCTGCTTTACCCGTTCCTCGTTCCCATGGGCTTGCACTGGCCGCTGAACGTCATCATGATCCAGAACATCGCCACCTACGGCTACGACTTCATTCAAGGACCGATGGGCGCATGGAACTTCGCCTGCTTCGGCGTCGTCGGCGCGGTCATGGTCATCTCCTTCAAGGAGAAGAACAATGCTATGCGCCAGGTTTCCATCGGTGCGTTTGCAGCGGGCATCCTAGGTGGCGTGTCGGAACCTTCCCTGTACGGCATCTTGTTGCGCTTCCGCCGCAGCTACTATCGGTTGCTGCCAGGTTGTGCCTTGGGTGGCGCAATCATCGGTCTTTTCGACGTCCGTGCAGAAGCCTTCGTCTTTACCTCGGCGTTGACCACCAGTGCCATGACCCCGCATTTGGGCTATGTCCTTGGTATTACGACTGCATTCCTTACTTCTTTCTTGCTCACCTTGTTCTTCGGCTACCGCACGGCAGAAGAAAAGCAAGCTGACTTGGAGCGCATTGCGCGCGAACAAGGCGAGACTGTTGACGATGCAGCTGCTCGCGCAGAGATGAAGTTCCTTAAGGGCAATGGTACAGACTCCGCGATCGAGGGCGGCGCCGTTCCCGCCAGCTCCGCAGGCGCTGCTGCTGCCGGCGTGGCCACTAAGCAGGCTGGGAAAGATGCTATTGCGCTGGAATCTCCCCTCGAGGGCGAGGCGGTCGCTCTATCGGAAGTTCCGGATCCCATTTTCGCCGCGGCAAAGCTGGGCCCGGGTATGGCGGTCCAGCCGGCGGGCAATGCGGTCTTTGCGCCTGCCGACGGCAAGGTGCTCACCGTTCAAAAGTCTGGCCATGCGGTAGGACTGAGCTTGGACAACGGCGTACAGCTACTCATTCACGTAGGTCTCGACACCGTGGAGCTGGGAGGCGAAGGTTTTGAAGTCCATGTGGAAAAGAAGCAACGCGTTTCCGCAGGCGATAAATTGATTTCCTTTGACCCGGAATTTATCCGCTCCAAAGGCTATAACCTGATTACCCCTGTGGTAGTTACTAACGCCACCAAGTTTGGAACTGTCACCGGCGAGCCTGGCCAGGTTTCCTCGAGCGATGTGTTGCTGCACATTTCTCCAAAGGCGGAGGACGCAGAGTAAAAGAGACGCTTTCTCCTGAATTGCAATGAAGAGCCCCACCATCGCGTATGGTGGGGCTCCTTTTCGCGTAGGGTGGCGACCATGAAACTCATTGGCCTTACAGGTGGCATTGGCAGCGGTAAGTCAACAGTTGCATCCTTGTGCCGTGAACGCGGGTGGCGAGTGGTCGACGCCGATGGCATTGCACGCGACGTTGTGAAGCCTGGCAAGCCTGCTTTATCCGAGTTGGCCGCAGCTTTCGGAGAGGAAATCCTGCTGTCGGATGGCAGCCTTAACCGCAAGGAATTGGCACGCCGGGCCTTTGCGGACAAAGAGCACACTGAGTTGCTGAACTCTATTACCCATCCACGCATCCAAGAGGAGACACAGCGGCAATTTGCGACGGCGCGTGGAGATGGCTGTGACTTCGCCGTTTATGATATGCCGCTGTTGGTGGATAATGGCCTGGACAAAGACATGGACTACGTCATTGTGGTCGATGTGGATCCTGAAGAGCGCGTTCGTCGGCTGGTGGCTTTTCGAGGGATAGAAGAGGAAGATGCGCGCCGTCGCATTGCGGCACAGGTACCGGATGAGGTGCGGCTTGCCGCGGCCACGCACGTCATTGATAATAACGGCACGCTTGACCAGCTACGTGTGCGAACGACTGAGGTCCTGGACCGCATTGAAGCGGAGTCACCGAAGGTTTAACCATTGGGTAGCTAAAGTTTACGCCATTTCGAAGTCTTGTTAACCTGGGCAGCTTAAGCTACCCGCCGTGGGAACGTGGGATACTGGGCCTTTTGATAATCACGCGGCGCGAGAACTACTCGCGAGCTTGCGGGATGGTTCCTTCGATCTCAAAAGCTTTCAGCAATCATGTTCCACAGAGCCTATCGACTCGGATGACGCAGAAACTATGATTGCACTCGGCGCCTTGTTGAAATTAAAGGCTGATGCACTGCCGGAAGGCATCGAGCGCGAGGATCTCGCGCCCCTGTACACGCCGCAGTCAAAGGCTTGGCTGCGCCGCCGCATCAATAGTGCGATGCGGCCCGAGACGTCTTCCGTTTATGCGCTGTGGGAGACCACTGGCGAGTTGGAAGAATGGCTTCGCACCGCGCAGAACTCCTTGCCCTGAACGTAGCTAGGCGCGCCACCTAAACAGTAGAGTAGTGGGTATGGCTTTTGCTGCTGAACATCCCCTTGTTCCAAATTCCGAGCACCGCGTTGTCAGCGAGGTCGAGCGCACCCCGGGCGAGTTTCAGGTCGTTTCTGAATATGAACCGGCTGGTGACCAGCCCTCCGCCATCGCAGAGCTCAATGACAGACTCAACCGTGATGAGCGCGATGTTGTGCTGATGGGTGCTACCGGTACCGGTAAATCTGCCACCGCCGCGTGGCTCATCGAAAAGCAGCAGCGGCCCACGTTGGTGATGGCGCCCAATAAAACCCTGGCTGCGCAGCTAGCGAACGAGCTGCGCCAGCTCTTGCCGCATAACGCAGTAGAGTACTTCGTTTCTTATTACGACTACTACCAGCCAGAAGCATATATTGCGCAGACCGATACCTATATTGAAAAGGATTCCTCCATCAATGAGGACGTAGAGCGCCTGCGCCACTCGGCTACGTCGGCACTATTGTCTCGCAGGGACGTGGTCGTAGTCTCTTCCGTGTCCTGCATTTATGGCTTGGGCACTCCACAGTCTTACCTGGATCGCTCGGTAATCATTTCTGTTGATGAGGAGCTGGACCGCGATCGGTTCCTGCGACTGCTGGTGGATATCCAATATGAACGCAATGACGTGGGGTTTACCCGCGGCACCTTCCGCGCCAAGGGCGATACGGTAGATATCATTCCGGCCTACGAGGAACGTGCGGTGCGCATTGAATTCTTCGGCGACGATATCGATTCCCTGTATTACATTCACCCCGTGACTGGCGATGTCATAGAGGAAGTAGATGAGGTTCGCATCTTCCCGGCCACGCACTACGTGGCCGGGCCCGAACGCATGGAAAAGGCCGTGGCAGCGATTAAAGAGGAATTGGCTGAGCGCTTGGAGGATCTAGAAAACCGCGGCAAGCTGCTTGAAGCGCAACGTCTGCGCATGCGCACCGAATACGATCTGGAGATGATCGAGCAGGTAGGTTTCTGCTCCGGTATCGAGAACTACTCCCGTCACGTCGATGGTCGTCCGGCTGGCTCAGCGCCGGCTACGCTACTCGATTACTTCCCAGAGGATTTTCTCACCATCATCGATGAGTCACACGTTACAGTTCCACAGATTGGCGGCATGTTCGAGGGCGATATGTCGCGCAAGCGCAACTTGGTCGAATTCGGTTTCCGTTTGCCGTCCGCAGTGGATAACCGCCCGTTGACCTTTGATGAGTTTGAACAGCGGGTCGGACAAACCGTATACATGTCCGCCACCCCAGGCGATTTCGAGCTTACGTCCTCGGATGGCGAATACGTAGAGCAGGTAATTCGCCCGACTGGTCTGGTGGATCCGAAGGTTACTGTCAAGCCCACCAAAGGGCAGATTGATGACCTCATTGATGAGGTGCGCACTCGCATATCGAAGCAAGAGCGTGTGTTGGTGACCACGCTGACTAAGCGTATGGCAGAGGACCTTACTGACTATCTGTTGGAGCAGGGGATAAAGGTGCGCTACCTGCACTCGGATATCGATACCTTGCAGCGCGTCGAATTATTGCGGCAATTGCGCTTGGGAGAATTCGATGTTCTCGTGGGCATTAACCTTCTGCGCGAGGGCCTTGACCTTCCTGAGGTCTCGCTCGTTGCCATTTTGGATGCGGACAAAGAAGGCTTCCTGCGCTCTACAACTTCGCTCATTCAGACCATTGGTCGTGCTGCCCGTAACGTGTCTGGCGAGGTCATCATGTATGCCGATAAAATCACCGACTCTATGCAAGAGGCAATTGAGGAGACGGAACGGCGCCGTGAGAAGCAGATTGCCTATAACCGGGAACATGGCATTGATCCGCAGCCGTTGCGTAAAAAGATCGCGGATATCCTTGACCAGGTCTATGAAGACGGCGGAGACGAGGAGGCTAATTCCGATCCTTCCGCCATGGTGGAAAAGCGGGATATTTCTAGTATGGCTACCGATGAGGTGCAGGCGCTTATCGACGACCTCTCGGCCCAAATGGGTGCAGCCGCGCGTGAGCTCAAATTCGAGCTGGCCGGCCGCCTACGCGATGAGATTGCCGATTTGAAGAAGGAGTTGCGCGGCTTGAAAGAAGCGGGGATTTAGTTTTCTCCCCCTAAAAGTGTGCTGATTGATTCTGCGGGTGCTTCTCTAAACGGCTGCGCTAGTTATACTGAATAGGTGCCAGAAGCGCCGTTTAGTTGTCACTGTGAAATGGTTCAACTGCAAGGAGAATGATGCTTACCTATAAAAACATTGCCGTCGGCACCGATGGCTCTGAAACCTCCCTGCGCGCGGTTCGCGCAGCGGCGTCCATGGCACGGGCGTACGACGCCAAGCTGATTATTATCTCAGCCTTTTATAACCACGCTGGATCCATGCTTGGCGCTCCGAGGGGCGACGAAGCCGGTCTGCCCGTTGTAAGTGAGGACATGGCTGGGACCTATTTGACCAATGCCACCCGTATCGCCGAATCGGAAGGTGCGGAGCACATTGAAATCGTAGGAAAATCTGGAGACCCAGTAAAAGCCTTGTTAGAAGTAGGCCAGGACTATGATGTGGACCTGTTCGTTGTGGGCAACCGCGGCGTGAATTCCGTCCGTGGTCGAGTCTTCGGTTCTGTGCCAACGGAACTAACCCACAAGTCAACGGTAGACGTCGTCGTAGTTAATACCACCGAGGAACGTTAATCGTTTCTCGTTGTTACACTGGCAGTAATGCCCCTGTAGGCTAAATAAACACACCGGGTACATTCCCACAAAGAAAGGTCATCATGAGCGACTACAACTCGATCGTTGTCGGTACTGACGGTTCTAAGTCTTCCCTCCTCGCTGTAGAGCGAGCAGCAAAGATTGCCGCCGCATTCGATTCCAATCTGATCATCGGTTGTGCTTACTACGAGAACCAGGAGCAGGCTTCCAAGACCCTGCGCCAGGATTCCGTTACCATTTTGGGCGATGAGAAGGCCGAGGCTAACCTGAAGGACGCCAAGGCTCACGCCGAGAAGTTCGGTGCTTCTAAGGTCGAAACCGCTGTTCGCCCTGGTACTCCGGTGCAGGCCCTGATGTCCATCGTCAATGACAACGATGCTGACCTGCTCATCGTGGGTAACCGCGGCATCAACTCCCTGACCGGCCGCCTGCTGGGCTCCGTACCTGCAGACGTTGCTCGCCAGTCGGACTGCGACGTGATGATCGTTCACACTGTCAGCTAAATGTGGTGATTGAACCCGCCTTGGTCTTGTTAAAGAGGCCAAGGCGGGTTTCGTCGTTAAGCGCTGCTTACTCCGTGGGGTGCGCGGCGTTGAAGGCTGCGGCAAGGGCACTGCCGTTTGCGCCCTGAATCAGTGGGATTGTGAAATGGCCCTCTTCATTGGCATCTGCCAGGGGGCTCAGGGAGCCATGCGAGAGCAGCTGCTCCTGCGGGCTTAGATTGCGGATGATCACGGAGTGAATCCGGTCCGGGTGCTCGTTAGCCACATCGCCGTAAGTCAATGGATCGTGCTGTCCGTCATCGCCGATCAGGATCCATTGCATGTCCGGGTAAGCAATGAGTAGATTGCGTAGCTGAACCCGCTTATGTTCTTGTCCGCTGCGGAAAAGGCCCGTCTCAGTTGGGCCCCAGTCCGTGAGCAGCATGGGGCCTGCGGGGAAATTATGATGGGACAGGAATTTTTTCAGCGAGCCAAAAGTATTCCATGCTCCCGTAGAAAGATAGAACACTGGGGCCTTTGGGAATCGCTGTTGCAGCTGAGCATAGAACTCGGCCATTCCAGCAACGGCCTGTCGCTTGCTGGGGCGCTTAGCCCAAGAGTTCCACGCCGCTGTCAACGCACGTGGCAGCCACGTAACTAAAACCGTGTCATCAATATCGCTGATGATGCCAATCTTGGCGCTCGGATCCACGATGAGCACTTGGACTTCCACGGCTTGCGCGTTGGCGGCCTCGATCGTTGCCGTATGCCAACCAGGTTCTAACCCATGTTCGTGAACGAGGATGTCAACGTACCCGTTGCTATTGGTTGTGCCCGCGACGGTCTTTTCACCAATAGTCACTGAAATGTCGTGGTTTCCCACCTGAATAGTAAGAAACTGCTGGTAGCCGCGTTCACCCCAGGAATCCTTTTTGCCTTCATCAGGATCGTGCATGAGTACGCGGCCAACAACCCTTACTTGCTCGGTGGTGCCATACCCGGTATAGCCCACAATCTGGGGCTTCCATCCCCGCCGTAGAGAACGCTTCAAAGTAAAGGTGTTCAGCGAGCTTTCAGTTTTGCGCGCAATGTCAGATAAGGCCATGGCCTAAAGCTTACGGGAGCCTAAAGAACTTCGCCGCAGTCACCGACGAGGGTAAGCGACTGGGTAGCACGAGTGATGCAGACATAGAGATTCTGCAAACCCTGCGGGGAGGCATCGACGAACCTCTTCGGATCGAGTACCACCACATGGTCAAACTCTAAGCCTTTGAAACGTTCTGCCGTGGCGGCGTCAATAACTGCTGTGAGCCTGCCGTCTGCCTCCCTGTGTACACCAGGGGTGTAGCTGCCCTGTGCAAGTCGGCGCACCTGCACGCCATCACGGATGGCTGTAGCCGGGATGGCATCAGGGTTAATCATCTCTAATAGTCCATTAGCCAGCTCAGTGATGGGCTGCGGGGTGCGATAGTTGACGGTGAGAAAATGGTGGCGGAAGCGCTGCGCCACGAACGGCTCCAGAGCCTCGCCCCAATCATCAACACCCGCCGGTGAGCCGGTCTGGGAAGTATCGCCCACCAAGGTCATCCACCGTGAAGGGCAACGACGAAAGAGCATCCGCCACTCCATGGGAGTTAATTCCTGGGCTTCGTCCACGATGATATGACCATACGCCCACGTATGGTCTTCGCGGGCGCGTTGGGCAGTGGTGCGCTTATCGCGTACCTCCTGACGGTGTGCCAAGGTCTCGGCGTCGATGACATCATGGGCAGAAAGAATTTCCGCTTCAAACATGTCATCGTCATTATCTGTGGACTCGGAAGAAGACAAGATATCTAGGGCGTCTTCTGCGTCTGCCACTTGTTCGCGCCACGCAGCATCATCGGCTGCCTTCTTTTCCTCAGGGTTGGGCAGGCCGATGAGGACGGCTAGCTCATCTAGGAGGGCGGCATCCGAATCTGTCCATGCTCGACCTTGTTCTCGGTAGAGCGCCTCTTGAGTTTCGTCGTCGTACCCGCGGGCAGCAGAGGCAATGCGCTCAGGTGAGGAGAATAGGCCAGCAAGCACGTTGGTGGGGTGGAGCTCGGGCCAGAACTCATCGATCAGTGCAGTAACGGCCGTATCTTCTGCAAGGTCATCGTGGAATTGATCGATATCGGCGCGCGAAAGGAGGTTCTTCCCGCCGAGCGGATCGGCCCCGACTTTTTCAGCCATCTGCAATGCAAGGTCTTCTACGAGGTGCTCAATAAAGGCACCGCGAGCCTCATTGTGTGGCTTTCGCGAGCGCCGGGCCCGGGTGCGGGCTCTTTTCACCATGTTGGGCGTAACGCTTAAGCTGAGTCCGTCAATTGCCAGCTCGCGTGGGTCGGCAGGAAGAAGCTGATAGTCCTTGACCGCGGTGGAGAGAATCTCCACCATGGCGGCACTACCTTTGATTTCGCGAGCGACGAGGTCTTCCTCGTGCTCTGGTTCGATTCCGGGGAAGAGCCCGCCGATGGTTGATAGCACCACGCCAGTCTCGCCCAGTTCTGGCAGCACGCGTGAAATATAGTCCAAAAAGCTGCTATTAGGGCCCACGATGAGGACGCCCGTGGCAGAAAGTAGTTCGCGGTGGGTATAGAGCAGGTAAGCCACACGGTGCAGAGCAACAGCGGTCTTACCCGTACCTGGGCCGCCTTCTACTACCATGACGCCGCGGGTGTTATCGCGGATAATCTCGTCTTGCTCTCGCTGGATGGTCTCCACGATTGACGCCATGTGGCCGGTACGTGCCCGTTGCATGGCGTGATAGAGCGCCGATTCGCTCGCGACGCCTGCTTCTTCTTCTCGCACACCGGGGCCGGAAAGTACCTCATCGTGTATTCCGGTGACGGTGCGTCCCTTGGTGCGAATTTGGCGACGGGTGTGGACGCCTTCCGGCTGGGCCGTGGTAGCGAGATAGAAAGGCCGCGCCATGGGGGCACGCCAGTCTAAAAGCAGTGTGCGATAGTCATCTTCGCGTGCATCTAGTCCCATGCGGCCGATGTAGCGGCGGTCTAGGCCTTCGGGGGTGGGATTATCGCCGGGGGCGTCGATATCAATGCGGCCAAAGACCAGGCCCATTTGGGCCACATTGAGACGATCAAGTTTCGCCTGCAGCCCGTGGTATTCGGTTTCTCGGCGCACCAAGGCGTCCGCGTCCGGCGTGGAAGGATCTACATCCGCCTGCACCTCATTAAGCCTTCTATTGGCTGCCGCCACCTCATCGTCGAGGCGCGAAAAAAGTCCGTCCACATAATCTTGCTCAGTAGCGATGGCTGTGCGCTCCGAGGAACCTGCAGCCGCCGCGTGCCTATTGGATGCTGAGTTCACGTGACTCCTTGGTAATTGGACGTTAATAGTGATGGGCCGGGCACGCTGTCCGGCAAGGGGAGAGATGAGTTTAGACCCTGCCGTGACAAAGAACAACGGCCCAGCATAAGGCTGGGCCGTGTATCACCGCCGAGTTATTCGGCCGCAGAAGTTGTGGCTACTTAGAGCGCTTTTCCAGCTTCTTGATTGCTGCCTCAATCTTCTTATTTGCCTCTTTTTGCAGCTTGTCAGCGTGTTTGGAAGCCTTCTTGCTTGCGCGCTTGGACTTCGCACCATCCAGCTTGGCGACGGCCTTATCTGCACGTGCCTGAGCCTTGGTAGCGGCCTTTACAGCACCGGTACGGGCGGTGTCGCGATTGGCTTGTGCGGCCTCAAGCCAGTCACCCTTGTTGTCTTCAACATAGGTCTTGGCGTTATCGACAGAGTCCTCAATGAAGGACTTTGCGTTGCCCAGCAAATCGCGGCCAGACTCCTGCCAATCGTCCTTATTGTCTTCAACATAAGTCTTGGCATCGTCAACGTAAGACTTTGCGGTATCGAGCAACCCGCGGCCGGTGGACTGCCAGTCATCCTTGTTGTCATCTACATATGCCTGTGCCTTTGCAGAGGTTTCGTTGATCCAGTCGCCGGCCTTGGTGGAAAACTCGTTGGCACGGGCGGAGAGCTCTTCGCGCTTCTGCTCGGACTCAGACTTGGTAGGCAGCGCCTGCTGAATCTTCTTGTTCGTGCGCTGACCAGCCTTTTGTGCGCGCCAACGAAGGGAAGGCTTGCCCTCGGTGTCCTGGGTAGCGATAAACAAGGCGCCGAGCAAAGCGGTATTGGTAAGGAAGCCGTTGCGGCGAGTTTCCTTGTCTTCCTTGTTATCTGCAGCCCAGAAGTTGTTCTTAGCGATCAAGTTGGGCAGAGTTGCGGCGGCCAGAACCGCAGCGGAGGTGCGCGGTGCCTTGCCCAGAGCCAAGGTGGAGCCGGCGCCTACCTTAGCGCCGCCAATAGCGCGGGTAACCAGTTCCGGGTCATTGGGAATATAGCCCTGGTACTCAGAAGGAACGGCCTTGCGCACGGTCTTGAGGAAACCTTCGGTTTCCTTTACATGCTCGGACGCGTTGCGCAGGTTGTCTACGCCTTCCCATACAAATACAGATGCCAGCATGGGGCGGGCAAGCTTGCGAATCATAGTCCTTAAAGCTCCTTAGCTCGTTGTTTTAGACCTATCGTGTGCTAGACCATTGTACGCGGAAATTGGCCACTGGATCACCAGCGGCGCTCCCACCAGTCTTCCAGCTTGGGGCGCTCCTCGCCCAAGGTAGTGGACTTGCCGTGACCGGGGCGCACGATCGTATTGTCCGGGAACTCATCAAAGATGCGCGCGGTGACGTCCTTATACAGGCGTACGAAGTCACCTTCAGAGGTGGTCTTGCCCAAGCCGCCCGGGAAGAGTGAATCGCCCACGAAAAGATTAATTACGCCATCGATGTTTGTAACTAGTGCGGCGCCGCCTGGGGTGTGGCCGCGCAAGATGATGATGGGGAGGTCGAGGCCCGCGAACTTGATGGAGTCGCCTTCGCGGAGCTCAACGTCTACCTCGGCTGGGATAGCCGGAGAATCAAGGAAGGACGCGTAGTGGATAGCGCCGGTCTCAGAGAGAACCTCTTTGAGTGCGCGTACGTGGTCCCAGTGGCGGTGGGTGGTTAGTACCGCGGTGATTTTAACGCCGGCCTTCTGGGCCATGTCGAGGAGTGCGGGGGCGTCATCGGCGGCGTCGACAAGCAAGCCTTCTTCGCCCGCCTGCAAAAGGTAGCAGTTATTGTCCATCTCGGACACAGAAATCTGATGTAACTGAAGCTCGTTAGTCATGTTTCCCAGCCTACGGGTACATTCGAGGGAAGATTGCAATCCCTAGTACTGGAGGTCTGAGCACAGTGGCTGATCGTTTGGTGGTGCGCGGTGCCCGCGAGCACAACCTCAAGGGCGTGGATATCGATATCCCTCGCGATAAAATGGTTGTTTTTACTGGTCTTTCCGGATCTGGTAAATCTTCGCTGGCTTTTGACACCATCTTCGCAGAAGGCCAGCGCCGCTACGTAGAATCCTTGAGTTCTTATGCCCGCATGTTTTTGGGGCAGATGGACAAGCCTAATGTGGAGTTTATTGACGGTCTGTCACCCGCAGTGTCTATCGATCAAAAGTCCACCAACCATAATCCGCGTTCTACGGTGGGCACGATTACGGAGATCTATGATTACCTGCGTTTGCTCTTCTCCCGTGCCGGAACGCCACACTGCCCAAAGTGTGATGCCGTAATCGAGCGCCAAACGCCACAGCAAATCGTCGATGCCGTGCTGGCGCTGGAAGAGAAACTGAAGTTTCAGGTGCTCGCACCGGTGGTGCGCAAGCGCAAAGGCGAGTTTGTTGATCTCTTCCAGGATTTGTCCGCTCAGGGCTATTCCCGCGTCCGAGTGGACGGGGAGACCTATCAGCTAAGCGATCCGCCCAAGTTGAAGAAGCAGATCAAGCACAATATTGAGGTAGTGGTTGATCGCCTGCAGGTAAAGGCCTCGCAAAAGCAACGCTTAACGGATTCGGTGGAAACAGCGCTGCGCTTGGCAGATGGTCTAGTCACCATTGAGTTCGTGGATAGGGAAGAACTCACCCATACCTATTCGGAGAAGGCGGCCTGTCCGAATGGCCACACGTTGACCATTGAAGAATACGAGCCCCGTGCCTTTTCCTTCAATGCTCCGTTTGGCTCCTGCCCGGTGTGTGATGGCCTGGGTACCAAATTGGAAGTTGATGTTGATCTGCTCATTCCGGATCCAGATGCTCCAGCTGTAGATGCCATTCAACCGTGGCACTCCAGCCCCAATTCCCGCTACTTTGTCAAGCTAGTAGAGGGTTTAGGCAAGGCTATGGGGTTTGACCCCAAAACTCCGGTGAGTGAATTAACCGAGGAACAGCGCCACGCGCTGATCTATGGCACCGATGAGGAAGTCCAGGTTCGATATAAGAACCGTTACGGGCGCCAGCGTAATTGGACCGCCCCATTTGAAGGCGCTACCGGGTTTATTCACCGCAAGCTGGAAACTACCGATTCTCAATCCCAAAAGGATCGCCTGCTGCAATATACCCGCCGCGTGCCATGTAGCACCTGTAAGGGCACCCGGCTGAAGCCGGAGATCTTGGCCGTCCGCTTGGCCTCCACGACTCACGGTGAGCAGTCCATTGCCGGGCTTTGTGCGCTCTCTATTGAAGACGCCTCTGAGTTCCTAGACTCCCTGGTGCTGGGGCACCGTGAGGAAATCATTGCCGGGGCAGTGCTTAAGGAGACTCAAGCCCGCCTGCGTTTCCTCCTGGACGTCGGTTTGAATTACCTCACGCTCGATCGCGGCGCGTCTACGCTTTCCGGCGGTGAGGCGCAACGTATCCGTCTGGCTACTCAGATTGGCTCCGGCTTGGCCGGAGTCCTCTATGTACTCGATGAGCCATCCATTGGTCTGCACCAGCGTGATAACCAGCGACTCATCAAAACCCTGCAGCGGCTGCGCGATATTGGCAACACCCTCATCGTGGTCGAACATGATGAGGACACCATCCGTGAATCAGATTGGCTCGTCGATGTAGGCCCGCGTGCGGGCGAATATGGTGGCGAAGTGGTCTACCAAGGCGAACCATCCGGAATCGAACAGGTAGAAGAGTCCCTCACCGGACAATACCTTTCCGGCAAGAAGGTGCTCGCCGTACCGGACCAGCGCCGAGAGATTGATAAGGACCGCACCCTAAAGGTGGTTGGTGCTCGGGAGAATAATCTCAAGGGCATCAACGTGGAAATCCCGCTGGGAGTGCTGGTATGCATTACTGGTGTGTCTGGCTCGGGTAAATCCACCGTGGTCAATGAGATTTTGGCCAAGACTTTGGCCAATAAACTGAACCGCGCCCGCCAGGTTCCCGGCCGTGCCAAGCGCGTCGAAGGTGTGGAGCACCTAGATAAGCTGGTGCAAGTTGACCAAAGCCCGATTGGCCGTACCCCGCGTTCTAACCCGGCGACCTACACGGGTGTCTTTGACAAGATCCGTAACCTTTTTGCCGAAACCCAGGAAGCAAAAGTCCGCGGCTACAAGGCTGGACGCTTCTCCTTCAATGTCAAGGGCGGGCGCTGTGAGGCGTGCCAGGGCGATGGCACCATCAAGATCGAGATGAACTTCCTTCCAGATGTTTATGTGCCGTGTGAGGTGTGTGAAGGAGCACGCTATAACCGCGAAACCTTGGAGGTGCATTACAAGGGCAAAAACATTGCCGAGGTTCTAGACATGCCCATCTCTGAGGCAGCGGACTTCTTTGAACCCATCAACTCCATTCACCGCTACCTTGCCACGCTTGTCGACGTCGGCTTGGGTTATGTGCGCCTCGGTCAAGCTGCTACTACGCTTTCCGGCGGCGAAGCGCAGCGCGTCAAGCTAGCTTCCGAGCTGCAAAAGCGTACCAACGGTAGGACGATTTACATTCTGGATGAGCCGACTACTGGTCTGCACTTTGAGGATATTCGCAAGCTGATGCTGGTTATCCAAGGCTTGGTGGACAAGGGTAATTCGGTGCTCGTTATTGAACATAACCTTGATGTCATCAAGGCAGCGGACTGGATTGTTGATATGGGCCCGGAAGGCGGTGCGGGCGGCGGTACCGTTGTGGCGCAGGGAACCCCTGAAGACGTTGCGCAAGTAGATGGCTCCTATACCGGTGGCTACCTAAAGGGCATGTTGAAGTAGGGCAAAGCGTGAAAAATATCCGCCTTGTAGTTAGCCTGCTCGCAGCTCTCGGTCTGTTCACTATGAGTGCCTGCTCTAGCGACCCCAAGATAGAAGATGCCCCAGTGTCAACGACTACCTCTGCGGTGCCGGATCCAGCTGAGGTGCGTGCTCAGCTTGACCGTGCGGTGGACAAAACCGCAAAGAAGTATCATGCAAAGGTAGGGGTCGCCATTTCCGCAGGTGAAGACACTTTTGCGGCGGGCGATAAAGGTGAGGGGCCAGTGTGGTCCACCATCAAGGTGCCCATCGCCATTGCGGCGCTCAAAGACGGTGCGGATAAAAGCTTGGTGGACTTGGCTATCAAGGAATCTGATAATGATGCCGCTTTTGCCTTGTGGTCGCAGGTGCAATGGCGCGAGGGCTCGGCAGAAAATGCGGTCAAAGCTTTACTCGACGACTACGGATCACACGCAGATATTCATGACTCCGCTTTTGGATATTCCACCTGGGAGTTAAAGGACCAAGCAGTATTTGGCGCTGAACTGCCGTGCATTCCAGAAGCGGACTACGTCCACAAGGTGCTCAAAGACATTGTGTCCTGGCAAAGGGTAGGTCTGTCTGCGCAGCCGCGAACCCGTGCGAAAAGTGGTTGGGGTCTGGATGAGGAAGAAAACGAGTACACCTACCGTCAGTTTGGAGTTCATGAGGTGGATGGAAAGCGCGTGGGAGTAGCGCTATCTGTCGTGATGGACGGGGAGGACTACGCCGATGCCGAACCAGCGGTTAAGTACCTCGCCCATCAGCTGGTAGATATCGTGGATACTGGGGTAGATGCAGGGGACATTAAAGCAGTCGCCCATTGTAAAACCCGCTAGGAACGTAGCAATTTGGTAGGAGGGGGAGGAGCTGCTAGTGTCAAAGGCACTACCGCCCATGACGCCTTGTCGAGGTTCGTGGGTCACAAGCGGAGTTTCTCCCACCCGATGCCGCGAACACGCTTCGTAGGATAAAGGTAAAGGTAACCAAGCATTCATGCTTGGCACTGTGAGAACTCCCGGCTGTCTATGGCAGACCGGGTTTGCTTCGTTTGTGGTCCCGGTAGGTGAACTACTTACTCATACACCCCCTAATCGAGGAGAACCACAATCAGCGCTGAAGCTCGCATCAATGAGCGTATCCGAGTACCCGAGGTCCGTTTGGTAGGCCCCGGTGGTGAACAGGTGGGCATCGTCCGTACCGATGATGCTCGCAAGCTTGCATACGAGGCTGACCTTGACCTAGTCGAGGTAGCTCCGAAGGCAAAGCCCCCAGTGGCCAAGATCATGGACTACGGCAAGTTCAAGTACGAGCAGGCTCAGAAGGCTCGCGAGGCCCGTAAGAACCAGCAGCAAACCGTGGTGAAGGAACAGAAGTTCCGTCCAAAGATCGATGATCACGATTATGAGACCAAAAAGGGTAACGTAGTCCGCTTCCTCGAGAAGGGATCCAAGGTCAAGGTGACCATCATGTTCCGTGGTCGTGAGCAATCGCGTCCGGAGCTCGGTTTCCGCCTCTTGGAGCGTTTGGCTGATGACGTTGCCGAAGTTGGCGTCGTTGAGTCGCGCCCCAAGCAGGATGGTCGCAATATGACCATGGTCTTGGGTCCGGTTCGCAAGGGCAAGAAGTAGACCAGATTCCACGTAGGATTTAAGGACTTAATACTCATGAAGCAGAAGACCCACAAGGGCACCGCAAAGCGTATCAAGGTGACCGGTTCCGGCAAGCTGCGCCGTGAGCAGGCTGGCCGCCGCCACCTGCTGGAAGGCAAGCCGTCCAAGCGTACCCGCCGCCTGAAGGGCACCGAGGCAGTCGCAAAGCCTGACACCAAGCGCGTAAAGCGTCTGCTCGGCCGCGCTTAGTAGCGCCGAATCAACCCACATCCGCCATCACAATCTGAATTAAGGAAGTATCACTGTGGCACGAGTAAAGCGCTCAGTTAACGCCAAGAAGAAGCGTCGCGCGATTCTGAAGTCCGCTAAGGGCTACCGCGGCCAGCGTTCCCGCCTGTACCGTAAGGCGAAGGAGCAGTGGCTGCACTCCATGACTTACGCTTACCGCGATCGTCGCGCCCGTAAGTCTGAGTTCCGTAAGCTGTGGATCCAGCGCATCAACGCTGCTGCCCGCATGAACGACATCACCTACAACCGCCTCATCCACGGCCTGCGCCTGGCTGAGATCGAGGTTGACCGCAAGATCCTCGCTGAGCTTGCTGTTAATGACTTCGAGGCATTCTCCGCACTGTGCGAGGCTGCCAAGGCTGCTCTGCCTGAGGACGTAAACGCTCCTAAGGCTGCCTAATCATTAGAGCTTTCGTGCCCGCATTCTCCGGACTTGTTAACCGGGGGATGCGGGCATTTTGGTTTTCGTTACCCTAGTTTAACTAGGGTGCTTGGCCTCACATGCTAGATTTATCCCAGACCCCGTGAAAGCCGAGCCCCAGGAGAACACTTCCAATGACGAATCCAAACGGAGACTACCAACCTGATAATGGCGAGTACTCTGGCCCGTCCGATTACAATAACCAGGGTCAGCAGTACAACCCTTATAACCAGCAAGCTAACTACCAGCCGCAGTATGGCCAAGGCTATGCACCGCAACCCAACATGGGTGCTTACCCGGTGCAGCAACAGTATGTGGCTCCGGGCCAGCAGAAGTCGTGGATCGCCACCTTGCTATTGTGCTTTTTCTTAGGCTGGTTCGGTGCACACAACTTTTACACTGGCCGAACGACTTTCGGCGTGTCACAGTTGGTGCTCAATATCTTGGGCTGGGCTACCTTCTGGTTCTTGCTCGGATTCGCCTTCTGGGCCATCCTCGGTCTTTGGGTGTTTATTGAGTTCATCATGATCATCGCCGGTGCCGGTGATTACGACAAGGACGCCCGCGGCGTCCCGCTCGCTAAGTAGAACTCGCCTATACGATCCTGTTGCCGTGCGGCAGCAGGATTTTTCGTTCTTATAAGGGACTCAGGGGCGAGTCTGAGAAGAGAGAATTGGCAGGTAGGGTAGTAGCCATGAATTTGGATTTTGACTCTGCCTTTACTGAACGCACTCCGCGCATTGTTAACGCAGCTAAGCTGCACCGTGCGGCTAACCGGAAGAAGGCGAAGCAATTCCTCATTGAGGGAGAGAATGCGGTAGACGCGGCGGTATCTACTGGTGCTGCAGTCGACGTTTTTGTTACTGAGAAGGCGGCAGATCGTTTTGGTGACATCATCACTGCGTGCGGCTACATGGGAGTGTACGTCCATCCCATCACCGATAAGGCAGCTAAGCACCTTTCCGATACAGCCACGACTACGGGACTCTTTGCGCTTTGCAAGCCGGTGCTCTGGTCCGCGGGCAAAATTCTGAACGGCAAACCAAGCCTCGTTTCCGTTCCCGTGCTGACTTCTGAGCCGGGCAATGCCGGCACCTTGATTAGAACCTCGGATGCAATGGGCGCCGATGGTGTTATCTTCGCAGGTGAAACCGTTGATCCCCTTAGCTGCAAGGTAGCGCGCGCTTCGGCCGGCTCGCTGTTTCACGTACCTGTAGCGCGGGACCCCAATATTAAAGACGTGCTGGGTCAGCTGCGTAAGTCGGGCATGCAGATTGTGGCAACTGCTGCCGACGGTGAAGTGGACCTAGCGGAGGCAGACCTGTCTCAGCCAACAGCGTGGCTATTTGGCAATGAGGCACACGGGCTCGGCGAGCTGCTGGAGGAAGCAGACATGCGGGTCCGGATTCCACTGCGTGGACGCGCAGAATCTCTTAACCTCGCAACTGCCGCAAGCATTTGTCTTTATGAGTCGGCTAAGGCGCAAGCGGATAACTAGTGTGACCCGAATGAAAAGGGGGTCCCTGGCGCGGTCGCGCTAGCCGCAACAGAGTAAGATTGCACGCGTTAGTTTTCGCGCGAGAAGAAGGTACGAAATACGTGTCCGATACACCGCAGATCGAATTGACCGAAGAGGCTCTTGGGGCCGCGGCCGATAAGGCTATCGCAGCCTTCGACGCAGCCGAAACACTAGATGAGTTGGCTGCTGCCCGCCGTGAACACCTAGGAGACGGCGGCTATATTCCGCAGGCTCGCCAATCGCTGGGGCAGCTGCCCAAGGACCAGCGCAAAAGCGCCGGCAAGGCCGTCAACATGGCCCGCGGCAAGATGGAAAAGCGCTTTGCTCAGGTTAAGGATGTCTTGGAACAACAAGCTCGCGAGGAGCAGTTGCGAGCCGAGACCGTAGACGTCACGATTCCTACCACCCGCACCCAGACCGGTGCCCTTCACCCGATTACCGCGTTGTCTGAGCGCATCGCTGATATTTTCGTCGGCATGGGATGGGAAATTGCGGACGGCCCAGAAATCGAGGCAGAGTACTTTAACTTCGATGCTCTGAACTTCAAGCCGGACCACCCAGCACGTACCTTGCAGGATACGTTCCACGTCTCGGGCGAGGGTTCTAGGCAGGTGCTGCGTACCCATACCTCCCCGGTACAGGTGCGCACCATGTTGGAGCGCGACGTGCCGCTTTATATTGCCTGCCCGGGGCGCGTATTCCGCACAGATGAGCTGGATGCCACCCATACCCCGGTTTTCCACCAGGTAGAAGGATTGGCCGTGGATAAAGGCCTGACCATGGCTCACCTGCGCGGCACACTAGAGCACTTGGCCAAAGTACTCTTTGGGCCGGAAACTACTACGCGTATGCGCGTGAACTACTTCCCATTTACTGAGCCCTCGGCCGAGGTCGATGTGTGGTTCCCCAATAAAAAGGGCGGCGCTGGCTGGATCGAGTGGGGCGGCTGCGGCATGGTCAACCCCAATGTTCTTCGCGCCGTAGGCGTAGATCCAGAGGAATACACGGGCTTTGCCTTTGGCATGGGCCTTGAACGCACACTGCAGTTCCGCAATGGATTGACCGATATGCGCGATATGGTCGAAGGCGATGTTCGCTTTACTCTACCGTTCGGCGTACAGGCCTAAACCCAGAAAGGATAGACACACTAATGCTTATTTCCCAAGACTGGGTTACCCGCATCCTCGGTGCTAAGAACCCCGGTTGGAGCGTTTCCGCTGCCGATATGGATTCTGGATTCGTGCGCGTAGGTTTTGAGACCGAGGGATACGCAGCTGTTCCAGAGAGCACGGGGCCTCTGGTTATTGGCCAGGTCGTAGAGATTGAAGAGCTCACTCAGTTTAAAAAGCCCATTCGCTACTGCCAGGTTAATGTAGGCCAGGCTAATGGCACGGGCGAGCTGCAGGGCATCATTTGTGGCGCTCGCAATTTTCGCCTGAATGACTATGTTGTTGTCGCGCTTCCCGGCTCGGAGCTTCCTGGTGGCTTCAAGATCGCGGCGCGCGAGACCTACGATCATATTTCAAACGGCATGATGTGCTCCGGCGCTGAACTCGGCTTGGGCGCGCAAGCCAACGGCATCATCGTCTTAGGCGATGAAGTCGCCGATAAGGTGGGCGAGGATGCGCGCCCGATTATCGGCTTGCACGATACCGACTTTGACGTAAACATCACCCCAGATCGTGGTTATGCACTTTCCGCACGCGGTTTGAGCCGCGAGATTGCCTCCGCTTTTGATCTGGAGTTTGCCGATATTGCCCAGGATCCTTCCGCGGCTGGCATAGATACCTCCGCTGTGCCGGAGGCGCAGGGCTCGCTTATCGACGTCACTGTGGCCCCCGAAACCAAGGCACAGCGCTTTGGCCTCCGCAAGGTCAGCGGCATCGACCCGCAGGCACGCACCCCGTTTTGGCTGGAGCGCGAGCTAATGCTCTGCGGCCAACGCAGCGTCAATCTGCCAACGGACATTACTAACTATGTGATGCTGCTTTTGGGCGCACCCATGCATGCCTTTGACGCCAACGTGATTCAGGGGAACCTCGTTGTCCGTAACGCAGCGGAGGGGGAGAAGTTTGAGACTCTGGATCATGTAAAGCGAGAACTTTCTGCAGAAGACGTGGTCATCCGTGATGACAATGGCATCCAGTCCTTGGCCGGCGTGATGGGCGGGACTACCTCTGAAATCTCGGCGGAAACCACAGACGTTGTCTTCGAATCTGCTATTTGGGATCCGATTACCGTCGCGCGTACCTCTCGCCGCCATAAGTTGTCTTCCGAATCCTCTCGCCGGTTTGAGCGTGGCGTAGATCCGGCGATCGTAGAGGTCGCCCTAGACACCGCATGTGCGCTGCTCCAGCAGCTAGCAGGCGGCACCATTGAAAAGGGTCGTACGCTTATCGGGGACGTCGCCAAGCGCGAGCCCATTGCTCTGCGCACCGCAAAGGCCAGTGAATATGCCGGCGTTGACTACTCCCGTGAGACCGTTATTTCCCGTCTGGAAGAAGTCGGCTGCACCGTCGCGGATGAAGGTGAGCAACTGCAGGTAACACCAGCAACCTGGCGCACTGATATTGCAATGGATGTTGACCTCGTCGAGGAGATTCTGCGCCTTGAGGGCTTGGAGGATATTCCGGCCGTGCTGCCTACCCCGGCCGGTGGCCGCGGGCTAACCCCTGCGCAGAAGCGTCGTCGGGCTATCGGGCATGGTCTTGCCTATGCCGGCTATGCCGAGGTATTGCCTGCACCATTCGTGGCAAATAATACGTTTGATGTGTGGTGCCTCGACAAAGATGATGCTCGTCGCCGCACCGTAGAAGTGCAAAATCCGCTTGAGGCGGATAAGGCCATCTTGTCTACGACGCTGCTGCCGAACATCTTGGAGGCCATCGCCCGCAATGTGGCTCGTGGCCGCAGCGACCTCGCCCTGTACGGGCTGCAGCAGGTGGCGTTCAAGCGCGCCGAGGCATCCCCTATGCCTTCCGTAGAACAGCGACCTTCTGCAGAGGTGGTTTCTCAGCTCCTTGATACCCTGCCTGAGCAGCCGCTTCACGTTGCTACGGTGGCTACGGGCAATATTGAACATGAAGGCCCGTGGGGCGAGGGCCGTGCATATACCTACGCCGATGCTATCGAATCCGCCCGTCAGGTCGCTCGCGCCGCTGGTGTGGATATTGAGCTGGAGGCAGCACAGGTTCTGCCGTGGCATCCTGGCCGCTGCGCGGCCGTGAAGGTGGCTGGCACCGACGTAGTACTGGGCCATGCTGGTGAGCTGCACCCGCAGGTCTTGGAGGCCCTGAACCTACCTGCGCGTACGTGCGCTATGGAGCTGGACATTAACGCCATGCCGTTGGAAGAAAAGTTCCCCGCACCGGTGTTGTCCTCGTTCCCCGCATTGCACCAAGACATTGCCTTGGTAGTGGATGAAGACGTACCCGCCGAGCGTGTGCGCGCCATCGTGGAAGAGGGAGCAGGAGAGCTCATCGAGTCCGTCGAACTCTTCGATATTTTCCGTGGTGAGCAGCTAGGAGATGGCAAGAAGTCCTTGGCCTTCCAGCTTCTATTCCGCGCCGCGGACCGCACGTTGACGGATGACGAAGTCAACGAGCACCGCATGGCGGCGGCGGAATTGGCTAAGCAGCGCCTGGGCGCAGAAATGCGCGCGTAGTTAAACCCTGCTCAGGGGGCGGTGAGATTTAACTCACCGCCCCCCTTTTTTCATACATTATTTTCATTACTCGACGTTCATTTACCTGCGGAATCGGACAATCTGACTGAATAACATACGGTTGGGTGTATTTATTGCTATAGTCCCTTCTATGACGATTTCAGTAGGAATAGCAGGTGTGACCGGGTACGCGGGAAGCGAAATCCTTCGCCTGCTGCTGTCGCACCCGGCGTATCTTGGCGGCGAACTACGCATTGGGGCGCTAACTGCCCATTCCACCGCAGGGAAGAAGGTCGCTGAGCTTATGCCGCACCTCCCGCAGCTGGCAGACCGTGTCATTGTGGGCACGACCGCTGAAAATCTTCGCGGGCACGACATTGTATTTTTGGGCCTTCCACACGGTCATTCTGCGGCGATTGCTCAGCACGTGGGGCCGCAGACCACAGTGATCGATTGTGCGGCCGATTTTCGCCTTCGCAATAAGACGGACTGGGACGCCTTTTATGGCGGAGAGTACGCCGGGCATTGGCCTTATGGAATTCCCGAGATTCCAGGCAATAGGGAAGTGCTGCGCCATGCCAACCGGGTAGCTGTGCCGGGGTGTTTTCCCACGGCGGTAACCCTCGCAGGTTTGCCGGCAGTTGCCCACGAACTCTCATTAAGCCGAGCCTCTCGGTGATTGCTATTACCGGTGTTTCCGGAGCCGGGAAGAAGGCCTCCGTGGCACAACTCGGCGCGGAAACCATGGGAAACCTGAAGGCATATAAGCCCGGCGGCATGCACCGACATACCCCGGAAATCGTGCAAAATCTGCAGCCGTTTGCGCAGGAAAAAATTGACGTCAGCTTCACCCCGGTTCTAGCTCCCTTAACCCGAGGCATCTTGGCGACCATAACGGCGGGGATGAAAGAGGACGTCGGCAAGCGGGAAGTAGAGACTGCATTCGGTGAGTTTTATGCCCAAGAGCCCTTCTGTCACGTGCTTCCCGCCGGTCAGCAGCCCGAGACCCAAAACGTTGTAGGTACCAATATGGTTCACCTCCAAGCCCATGTGGATGAACGCGCCCGACGCCTCGTGGTTACCGCAGCACTGGACAACCTGTGCAAAGGAACAGCCGGCGCCGCCGTGCAATGTATGAACCTAATACTCGGCTGGGATGAAACCTTGGGCTTACCGCAAGCGGCCGTGGCCCCATAAAAACTAGGAGAAAATTATGACTGCAGCAGGAATTACTGGCCCGGCCGGCTTTAGCGCTGGCGCCACCACAGCGGGGATTAAACCCTCAGGCAAACCCGATATGGCATTAGTTGTCAATGATGGACCACGCTATGATGCGGCGGCGGTATTTACCCGTAACCGTGTTGTGGCCTCGCCGGTGAAACTCTCCCGCAAGGCGGTGGCCGATGGCCAGCTTGCCGCTATTGTCTTTAACTCTGGAAACGCCAATGCGTGCAATGGCCCGCAGGGTGATGCGGATGCCTCCGCGCTGGTAGCCGAGGTTGCCCACTCCTTGGCCCTTCCAGAAGGAAATATTGCCGCCTGTTCGACCGGGCTTATAGGAGAGCCTTTGCCTATGGAAAAAGCGTTGGCTGGTGCAGGCGCTGTGGTGAAGGCCCTAGGCGGCAGCGCGGATCATGCTCACGCAGCGGCCGAGGCTATTTTGACCACCGATACCGTAACTAAGGAAGCCGCCTATGTTGGGGCCGGCTGGTCCGTTGGGGCCATGGGCAAGGGGGTGGGCATGATGGCTCCCTCGCTGGCGACGATGTTGGTGTGCCTTACTACCGACGCCGCCGCAAGCGCCGCTGCCCTCCAGAGCGCCCTGGACAAGGCCGTGTCGCAGACCTTCAACACTCTCGACGTAGATGGATCAACTTCTACTAATGACACGGTGATCCTCATGGCCTCCGGGACCTCGGGTGTTTCGCCCAGCCAAGAAGAGCTTGAAACGGCGGTGCTGGCGGTTTGCTCAGACATTGCGGACCAATTGCAAGCAGATGCAGAAGGTGTAACCAAGCGCGTCAAGATCACTGTGGAAGGCACTGCCACCGACTACCAGGCCCTTAACGCCGCGCGCACCTTGGGCCGCGACAACCTGTTCAAGTGCGCCATGTTCGGCTCCGATCCGAACTGGGGGCGCGTCCTTGCGGCGGTGGGGATGGCAGATGCAGAAATGGACCCGGAAAATATCTCGGTCTATTTCAATGGCCAGCCGGTGTGTCGTGCCTCGACGGGTGTACCCGGCGCGCGCGAGGTGGACCTGAGCGGAACTGATATCGATGTCTACGTGGACCTTGGAACGGGAGGTACTGGGTCTGCGTTCGTGCGGACCACGGATCTCTCTCACGCCTACGTGGAAATCAATTCGGCGTATAGCTCCTAGGGAGGAGATGAAAATGTTTAGTGGGCTAAGTGATCAAGAGCGCGCCACCGTCCTAGCGGATGCCCTCCCGTGGCTTCAACATTATCGGGACACCATTGTAGTGGTGAAATACGGCGGCAATGCCATGGTGGACGAAGAACTTAAAGCTGCCTTTGCCGCGGACATGGTCTTTTTGCGCACCGTGGGCGTTAAGCCGGTGGTGGTGCATGGTGGTGGCCCACAGATCAATTCCATGCTCCACAAGCTTGGTATAGAAGGGGAGTTTCGAGGCGGCTTTCGCGTGACCTCTCCGGAGATCATGGAAGTAGTTCGCATGGTGCTTTTTGGGCAGGTAGGCCGCGGGCTAGTCAACCTCATCAATTCGCACGGCCCATATGCGGTGGGGACCTCTGGCGAAGACGCGGGACTATTCCGGGCCACCAAAAGGTTGGTGGAAGTCGATGGGAAACCTACCGATCTCGGGATGGTCGGAGATATCGTAGAAGTCAATCCAACGGCCGTGATGGACATTATCGACGCTGGGCGCATCCCAGTGGTCTCGACCATCGCACCGGGAGAGGAAGGCGCAATTTATAACATCAATGCCGATAGCGCGGCTGGGGCTTTGGCTAGCGCAATCGGGGCAGAGCGTTTGGTCATTCTCACCAATGTGGAAGGACTATACACGGACTGGCCAAACCGCGAATCTCTCGTGTCCAAGATCGACCGTGGTCAACTTTCCAGGCTTCTTCCCCGACTGGACTCCGGCATGATTCCCAAGAT
Source organism: Corynebacterium nasorum (assembly GCF_032821635.1). Classification (NCBI taxonomy): domain Bacteria; kingdom Bacillati; phylum Actinomycetota; class Actinomycetes; order Mycobacteriales; family Corynebacteriaceae; genus Corynebacterium; species Corynebacterium nasorum. The sequence continues at coordinate 32,983 of NZ_JAVBIE010000015.1, forward strand.
GGAATCTTGCCTCACGGCAGTAGAAGGCGGGGTATCGGCCGCGCACGTTATCGACGGCCGGATTGGCCACTCGGTGCTGCTAGAGCTTTTAACCCCGGGTGGCGTCGGAACCATGGTGTTGCCAGATGATTATAAGCAACACGACTACCCCGAGGGGACCATATTCAGGAAGGATGATGCAGCATGAACAAGGCACAGGGCTTGACACAGCGGTGGACGGAGACGGTCGTTGATACCTATGGCACACCGTCCATAGGTCTCGTCTCCGGCCAAGGGGCAACGATTAACGATGAGCAAGGTAAGTCTTATATTGATCTACTAGCAGGCATTGCGGTTAATTCCTTGGGATACGGCAATGAGCACGTAGCACAGGCGGTATTCCACCAGGCGCGCACTTTGGCGCATACCTCGAACCTCTTCGCCACTCAGCCAGTGCTGGATGCGGGAGCGAAGCTGATTGAGCGCGTGGGAGACGATAGCGCCCGAGTGTTCTTCTGTAACTCTGGCGCCGAAGCCAATGAGGCTGCATTTAAGCTTGCTCGCCTGACCGGGCGCCGGCGAATCCTCGCTGCCGAGCACGGCTTTCATGGACGAACCATGGGGGCGCTGGCCTTGACCGGTCAGCCCGATAAACAGCGCTCTTTCCGCCCGTTGCCGGGAGGAGTGGAGTTCTATCCGTTCGGGGATGTGGAGTATCTGCGTCAGCTGGTGGAACAAGATCCCCAGGACACTGCGGCCATAATCCTGGAACCTATTCAGGGAGAAACTGGCGTCATTCCGGCCCCTGCGGGGTTCATGAAAAAGGTCAGCGAGCTGTGCGATGAATACGGAGTCCTATTAATCGTTGACGAGGTACAAACAGGCGTAGGCCGTACCGGGACCTTCTTTGCCCACGAGGTAGAAGGAATTCAACCGGACGTTATCACTATGGCGAAGGGCTTAGGTGCCGGACTACCCATCGGCGCAACGATTACCCGAGGGCGTGCCAGGGGTCTTTTTGGGCCCGGCTCTCATGGCACCACCTTTGGCGGGAACCCCGTGGCGTGCGCTGCGGCAAACGTAGTTCTTGACACCGTAGATGCGGAATTGCTCGCAGAGGTGACCCGCAAGGGGGACTATCTGCGGCAAGAATGTGAAAAATTATCAATTGTAGATCGTGCGCGCGGCCGAGGTCTTATGCTGGGCCTTGTATTAAGCGCACCGGTGGCTAAGCAGGCCGTGCGGGACGGGCTCGCACACGGGCTTATTCTCAACGCTCCCAACGAGAATGTTCTTCGACTAACCCCACCTTTGGTTATTTCCCAGCATGAACTCGACACAGCACTATCAACTCTCGGAACCATATTGGAGGAACTGGCATGAGCCTGCGGCACTTCCTAGCTGACGATGATCTCAGCCCACAAGAACAAGCGACGGTTTTAGATTTAGCTGAAAAGCTAAAGAAGGAGCCCTTTGCAGAGCGCCCCTTAGAAGGCCCCAAGACCGTGGCGGTTCTCTTTGATAAAACGTCTACGCGCACCCGCTTTTCCTTTGAAACCGCGGTAGCGAATATGGGCGGCAGGGGTATTACCGTCGATACTTCTACAACCCAAATGGGCAAGGGGGAATCTTTTCAAGATACGGCGGCGGTGCTTTCAAGGTACGTGGAGGCCATTGTGTGGCGTACGTTTGCGCACGACAATCTGCTCCAGATGGCCGAGACTGCTACCGTACCTTTGATTAATGCACTTTCTGATGACCTACATCCGTGCCAGATCCTGGCTGATTTGCTGACCTGTCGCGAGAATCTAGGTGATCTGCCGGGTAAAAAGGCCGTCTACCTGGGCGATGGCGATAATAATATGGCCAACTCCTACATGATCGGTTTTGCCACGGCCGGTATGGACGTCTCCATCATTGCGCCAGAGGGATTTCAGCCTCGCCAGGAATTCGTCGACCGCGCGCGTCAGCGGGGCAATATCACCATTACTGATGATGCCAATGAAGTAGAAGGCGCAGACGTCGTGATTACGGATACCTGGGTTTCTATGGGACAGGAAAATGATGGTCGTGATAGGCGCACGCCGTTCCTGCCCTATCAGGTTGATTCGACCATAATGAGCAAAGCACATAAGGATGCAATATTCTTACATTGTTTGCCGGCGTACCGTGGAAACGAGGTCACGACTGAGGTGATCGATGGTCCGCAGTCGCGAGTCTTCGATGAAGCGGAAAATCGCCTGCATGCGCAGAAGGCGCTTCTCGTCTGGTTGCTCGAAATAAATAAGGAGATCAACTAAGTAATGAACACCCCGACCACCCGCAATGCTCGGCAGGCCAAGATTCTAGAGATTTTGGACCGCAATCGCGTCACCAGCCAGGTGCAGCTATCCGAGCTGCTTCTCGCAGACGGCATTGACATCACGCAGGCCACTTTGTCCCGTGACTTGGATGAGTTGGGAGCGAAGAAGGTAAAGCGTGATGGCGGCCGTTCCTATTACATGGTCGGCGGTGAGCTGGAGCAATTTGAAGATCAGGTGGGAGGGCCCCGCGAAAAGCTGCGACGCATGCTCGATGAATTGGTGGTATCCCATGATTCTTCCGGCAATATTGCGATGCTGCGCACGCCAGCTGGCGCGGCCCAGTACCTGGCTAGTTTTATTGACAGGGTAGGGCTGCACGATGTCATTGGTTGTATCGCCGGTGATGACACCATTTTTGTCTTGGCGCGCGAGGGGGTTACGGGCGCAGATCTGGCTGTGACGCTCACCACGCGGAATATTTAAACGGTGAGAGTGGAAATTTATCACACGCTCGTATATTATGTACCTAAATGAATTCTTTTCAATAGATTAAGGAGATTTCCATGTCTGCACGCGTAGTCTTGGCCTACTCCGGTGGCCTTGATACTTCTGTTGCTATTCCGTATCTGGCAAAAATGACCGGCGGCGATGTTGTTGCCGTTTCCCTGGACTTGGGTCAAGGTGGCGAGGATATGGAATCGGTGCGCCAGCGTGCACTTGACTGCGGTGCCGTAGAGTCCATCGTTATCGATGCCAAGGATGAGTTCGCAGAGGAGTACTGCGTTCCCACCATTCAGGCAAACGGCATGTATATGAAGCAGTACCCGCTAGTATCGGCCATTTCCCGTCCGCTCATTACCAAGCACCTTGTTAAGGCTGCCCAGGAATTTGGCGGCACCCACGTCTCCCACGGTTGCACCGGCAAGGGCAATGACCAGGTACGCTTTGAGGTCTCTTTCCGTGCCCAGGATCCTTCTCTCGAAATTATCGCTCCTGCACGTGATTATGCTTGGACCCGCGATAAGGCCATCGCCTTTGCGGAGGAGATCAACCTGCCAATTGAGCAGTCCGCCTCCTCGCCATTTTCTATCGACCAGAATTTGTGGGGCCGCGCCGTCGAAACTGGATTCCTAGAGGATCTGTGGAATCCACCGACAAAGGACCTATACGCCTACACCGAGGATCCGGGTCTGGGCAATGCCCCGGATGAAATCATCCTCTCCTTTGAAAAGGGCATCCCCGTGGCGGTAGATGGCCAAAAGATGTCCCCGCTGCAGATCATTGAAGAGGTCAACCGCCGCGCAGGTGCGCAGGGCATTGGTCGCCTAGATATGGTCGAGGACCGTTTGGTGGGCATTAAGTCCCGTGAGGTCTACGAAGCTCCGGGTGCAATGGTCCTTATCCAAGCGCACGAAGCGCTAGAGGATGTCACTGTGGAGCGCGAGTTGGCTCGCTACAAGCGCCTCACCGATGCTCGTTGGTCCGAGGAGGTCTACGACGGCCTCTGGCATTCGCCGCTGAAGCGTTCCCTGGACGCTTTCATTGCGGAATCTCAGGAAAACGTTACCGGCGATATTCGCCTAAGTATGCACGCCGGCACCGCCACGGTGACCGGGCGCCGCTCTGGCCAGTCGCTGTATTCCTTTGATCTTGCCACCTATGACACCGGCGATTCCTTCGACCAAACCGCCGCAAAGGGCTTTGTTCAGCTGCACGGCCTGTCTACCCAAATTTCCAATCAGCGCGACCGCGACGGCGGTTTCCCGACCAGCGCCCAGAAGTAGAAGCATATGGAACCACATAAGACTAATGAGGGTGCCCTGTGGGGCGGCCGCTTTTCCGGCGGACCCTCCGAGGCAATGTTTGCCCTCTCTGTATCCACCCACTTTGACTGGGTCCTCGCGCCTTATGACGTATTAGCCTCCAAGGCGCATGCGAAAGTGCTGCACAAGGCAGGCTTGCTATCCGACGCCGACCTGGAAACCATGCTCGCCGGTCTCACCGAGCTAGGGGAGAAGGTGGATTCTGGCGAATTCCGCCCGGCGCCGACAGATGAGGATGTCCACGGTGCGATGGAACGCGGGCTCATTGAGATTGTCGGGCCGGAAGTAGGCGGCCGCCTGCGTGCTGGCCGCTCGCGTAATGACCAGGTAGCGACGCTGTTTCGCATGTGGGTACGCGATGCCATACGTGATACCGCCGCCCAGGTGAGTGACTTGGTGGATGCCTTGGCCGATCAAGCCGCATCCCATCCCGATGCCATCATGCCGGGCAAGACTCACTCGCAAGCCGCGCAACCAATTCTGCTAGCTCACGAACTTTTGGGCCATGCGCAGCCGCTTCTGCGCGATATCGAGCGCCTGCAGGATTTGGACAAGCGTCTAGCCGTGTCTCCCTATGGCTCTGGCGCGCTTGCTGGTTCATCTTTGCAGCTCGACCCAGAGGCGATTGCAGAAGAGCTAGGGTTCGACTCCGCTGCTGAAAACTCCTTGGACGGCACTGCGGCTCGTGACTTCGCATCCGAGACTGCCTTCGTTTTGGCGCAGATCGCGGTGGATATGTCCCGCCTCTCGGAAGAAATCATCTATTGGTGCACACCGGAATACGGCTATGTCACGCTTGATGATGCTTGGTCGACGGGTTCGTCCATCATGCCGCAGAAGAAGAATCCGGACGTGCCGGAACTTACCCGCGGCAAGACTGGCCGCCTTATTGGCAATCTCACTGGGCTTTTGTCCACGCTAAAGGCTCAGCCGCTGGCCTATAATCGTGACCTGCAGGAAGACAAGGAGCCAATCGTTGACTCGGTGACACAGCTTAACCTGCTGCTACCGGCGATGACCGGTCTTGTATCGACGCTGACGTTTCATGAGGACCGCATGCGCGAGTTGGCTCCGCGCGGGTTTACGCTGGCTACCGATTTGGCTGAATGGATGGTCCGCCAAGGTGTTCCTTTCCGTGAAGCGCACGAAGCCTCCGGCGCCTGCGTACGGATTGCTGAGGAACGTGGGGTGGACCTAATCGACCTCAGCGACGAGGACCTAGCGGGCGTCGACAAGCGGCTAAAACCAAGCGTCCGTGAAGTGCTCACCATCGATGGAGCAGTTGCCTCTCGTGACACCAAGGGTGGCACGGCCGGCGCTCGGGTGGCTGAGCAACGGGAAAAGGTACGTGAACGGGCCGCCGCTGCCCGTACCTGGGCGCAGACTCCACTGCGCTAACTAGTTTTCCCTCGGAATACCGCATGGCCGTAGGCCATGCGGTTCTTTTATGCCTAGATGTGGGGGTAGGGGATTAGCCCCTATTCCCAACCCCCCAACTGCATTGTTGAACACAATGGGGGTGCCGGTGACGTGGGTTACAATGTGGTGCGGTACTATCCTTGCAGAGAATGTGACCTAACAGACGCATTCATGTCAATGAAAGGACGATCTCTCCCATGACAGTAAATTCGCCGCCGCCCACAGCGGGGCCGCACGAGCACGAGAAGGCGGTCTACGCTTCGGAAGACCACGGCCTGCAAAAGGGGATGGGCAATCGCCAGCTCCAGATGATCGCCATCGGTTCTGCCATTGGTACCGGTCTTCTTTTGGGTACCGGTAGCCGCTTGCAAGACGCCGGACCGTTCCTAGCGGTGCTGTACCTTATTTGTGGCTTCTTTGGCTATATCATCCTGCGTTCTCTTGGCGAGCTCATTGTCTATCGCCCCAGCTCCGGTTCCTTCGTCTCCTATGCCCGTGAGTTCTACGGTGAGAAGACCGCTTTTGTCACAGGCTGGTTGTACTGGGGAAACTGGGCGATGACCTTGGTGGCGGACGGCACAGCCGTAGCTATCTACATCAAGTGGTTTAGCCAGTACACGTCGTGGCTCGACGCCGTTCCGCAGTGGGCACTGGCCCTCGTTGTTATCTGCGGCATCCTTGTATTCAACATGCTCTCGGTGAAGATCTTCGGCGAGCTGGAGTACTGGTTCTCCCTCATCAAAATTGTCGCGTTGATCATCTTCATGTTGGTGGCCATCGGTGTCCTTATTCTTGGCCACCCGAGCGGCGATCCCACCGGCTTTAGCCTCTTTTCTGATAACGGTGGCTGGCTGCCCAATGGCCTCATGCCTGCCGTCATCGTTGTCCAAGGTGTCGTCTTTGCCTACGCCGGCATCGAGCTTGTTGGAACCACCTCCGGTGAGACTAAAAATGTAGAAAAGCATATCCCGCGCGCAGTCAACAATGTGCTGCTCCGCATCTTGATTTTCTACTTCGGCTCCGTGCTATTGCTGACCTTGGTGTTGCCATACACTAACTATGTCGCAGATGTTTCGCCGTTCGTGACCTTCTTTGAGTCCCTGGGCGTTGGCGCGGCGGCTCCGATTTTCCAGCTTGTCGTTATCACCGCTGCGATTTCCTCGCTCAACGCTGGCCTGTATTCCACCGGCCGCATTATGTACAACATGTCCACCTCCGGCTCCGGCCCGAAGTTTGGCGCTCGCATGTCCAAGTCTGGTGTTCCCTACGGCGGCATCGTCATGGCGGCCATGGTGGGCTTGGTAGGCGTCTTCCTCAACTATGTGGTGCCGGAGATGGCGTTTGAAATCGTGCTCAACCTGGCAGCCTTGGGTACATTGGCGTCCTGGGCGGCAGTTGCGCTCTCGCACCTCAAGTTTGTACACCTGGCTAAGAGTGGACGCTACACGCGGCCGGGATACCGATCACCATTCGGTCAAGGCGGCGACTGGGCCGTACTCATCTTCATTGGCCTAGTCATTATCCTGATGGCCTTTGACTATCCAATCGGAACCTATGCGCTTGCTTCCACTCTGCTCCTCGTTCCGGTCTTTATGGCAATGTGGTACGCATGGCGCGACCGTATTCGTACAATCGCGGAAGAGAGGAAGGCCAAGCACCTGCCAACCTCCAGCTTCCCGGCCGCACCGCAAACAGACCTTCACCCGAAGAATTAAAACTAGGAAAGGAATTCTTATGAACCACGCTGTTAAGTTCGTAGACGTAGAAAATATGGCGCGCTGGATTCAGCGCGAGGGCGTTGAAAACATCATTACCGGAATGGTGGATTACCTCGAGGCTGACTACCGCGAGTGGGAGCGCTTTGACAAGATTCCGCGCGTTGCCTCCCACACCCCATTCGGTGTCATCGAGCTCATGCCGACCTCTAACGGTAAGGAGTACTCCTTCAAGTACGTCAACGGCCACCCGTCCAATCCGGCCCGTGGTTTCCAGACCGTTACCGCCTTTGGCGTGCTTGCCGACGTCGACAATGGCTACCCCACCTTCGAAGCCGAGATGACGCTGCTTACCGCACTGCGTACTGCCGCAACCTCCGCCATGGTGGCAAAGCACCTAGCACGCAAGGACTCCAAGCGCATGGCCATGGTCGGTGCCGGATCCCAGTCTGAATTCCAGGCCTTGGGCTTCCGTGGCGTGATGGGCATCGAGGACATCACTATTTATGACATTGACCCTGAGGCGGTAGAGAAGTTCAAGCGCAATCTGGAGCCACTGGGCTTTAATATCACTGCCTGCTCTAGCGTCGACGAGGCAGTTCTTGGCGCAGACATTATTACCACCTGCACTGCAGACAAGGCACAAAACCAGATTCTGGCCGAGCGCCACGTCGCCCCAGGTGTCCACCTCAACGCTGTTGGCGGTGACTGCCCAGGTAAGACCGAGCTGGAAAGCTCCATTCTGGACAAGTCCAAGGTCTTCGTGGAGTTCCCGGAGCAGACTCGCATCGAGGGCGAAATTCAGCAGAAGCCCGAAGACTTCCCGGTTGTCGAGTTCTACCAGGTGCTCACCGGCCAGGCCACCGGCCGCGATGACGATGAGCAGATCACCCTCTTCGATGATGTCGGATTCGCAATCAACGACTTCTCCGCGCTGCGTTACCTGCGTGATTCCGTCAAGGGAACCGACTTGGAGTCCGAGATCGACATCATTGCCAACCCGGACGATCCTAAGGATCTGTTCTCCTTGGTTGCTAACGTTCCGTCCTTGCTTTAAAGCAAAGGTGGGGTAGAGGGATTTTACTTCTCCCTCTACCCGCTGGGATTAGATGTAAGAGTCTTGACCCAAAGTTGCTCGAGGTACTTGTCCGTCCGCAGGACAAGGGCCTGTTGATATATCCGGAAGATAAGCAAGTCCTTGTCAATGAGCGTTCCTAGCATTGCCTATCCCATTGAAGATGACGTTCCAGTAATTCTGGTAGGCCACGCGATGAAATGGCCCTCCTGAATCTGGATTCTATGTAAAGTCTGGATACTCTGTGCTAAACAGGTGACTCCCCAGCACCTTTTTATGAATCCAACGCGAAGTTCAAGGTGGACCTACCGGAAAACCCGAATCACCTTGTCATCGACATCATTGTCTAGCTAGTGCTTAGGTATTCCGTGGAACGCTGCGGGCTGGCTTGTTATGCCGCCTGCGACGTTTAGCATATTAATACCACGCTGTTTTGCATCCGCGGCGAAGGTCGAGATGAAGTTGGCCGATCGCTTGCCGGAAGCACAGTATACCCACGCTTTGCGCTGCCCTTCGGCCTGCAGGGAATCGAGCAGGCAGCGCGCCACCTCTGGATCGTCCTGCCACACGGAGGTTGGTAAATGGTAATGCTCTGTGCCGGCAGCAAAAAAGAAATCATCTATGGCAGCCTCCCCGGCCTCGCGCACGTCGATGGCCGCGGCACCGTAGCGCAGATCTTCGAACATCTCGGGGGCAGTGGCAGCGGCAGCATCGGCATCCGGCACGGCACAAGCTGCGCTACCGTAGTCTTGCTGCAGCTGTGTGGTTAGCTCGCGTGCCGGGTCGTGGGGCACGCGGAAGTGAGTGATGGAGGCGGTCAGGGCATCGTAGATGCTCAACAAGCCCACCCGGTCGTGGTTCATGCCGGTTGCGAACTGGATTAGCTCGGTGGACATCAAGCCCGCGACCACGCTGGTGGTTACGCCCAGCACACCGGCGGTGGCGCAATCCGGCACGGAATCTGGGTCGGGTTGCAGGGGATAGAGGTCGCGCATTCCCACGCCGGACTCGGCGCCGGGCCCAGACCACCACACTGCGCAGTCGCCCCGGTAGCGAAGCACCGAGCCCCACACCAGCGGGGTGCCTGTGATCTCCGCAGCATCCGCTGCTAGGAACTTGGTGGCAAACGTGTCAGAACCATCCACTAGGATGTCCACCCCACGAAGGTAGCCCACGGCATTGTCGACGGTAAAACGGTCGCGAATCGCATGTACTACGATGCCGGTTTGCAGCTGCCGGAGCTTTTCGGCGGCGACGTCCACCTTGGGCCTTCCCACATCGTGGGTGCCGAACAGGATCTGGCGGTGGATGTTAGTGAGATCCACCGTGTCGTCATCGATCACAGAGATTTCGCCAACACCGGCGGCAGCTAGCTGCTGCATCAGGGGGCAGCCCAATCCGCCAGCGCCGATGACGAACACGTGGGTGCCGTGCAGCGCCTCTTGCTGGGGGATGCCGAAGCCAGGCAATAGGGTTTGGCGGGCTACTCTGTACAACTCTTCGCGGGGCAGTGGGCTCATTACAGGACTTTGTCTTCCCAGCTAGCCAACCCCTCGAATGATGACGAGGCCACGGCGTGCTGCCGTTTCGGAATGCGGCCAGCTTGCCGGGCCAACCGGCCACCTTCCACGGCGTATTTCATTGCAGTGGCCATCGCCATGGGGTCCTGGCAGCGGTTAATAGCACTCGCTAAAAGCACGCCATCGCAGCCCAGCTCCATGGCCAGTGCAGCATCGGAGGCCGTGCCCACACCAGCATCCAGCAGCACGGGAACATGGGTGCGCGAACAGATCAGCTCGATGTTGTGCGGGTTCAGGATGCCTAGGCCCGTGCCGATGGGCGAGCCTAAAGGCATCACCGCTTCCACGCCCACGTCTTCTAGACGCTTGGCGACGATCGGATCGTCGCTGGTATATGCCAGCACCACAAATCCTTCAGCAACCAGCATCTCGCAGGCATCCACGAGCTCTACCACGTCGGGCAGAAGCGTATGGTCATCCGCGATAACTTCCACCTTCACCCAATTGGTGCCCAGCGCCTCGCGGGCTAGCTTGGCGGTTGTTACTGCGTCCCGAGCGGTGCGGCACCCAGCAGTGTTGGGCAGCACGTCAATGCCCAATCGCTGCAAGAGCTCGAAGATGGATTCCCCACCGGTGCTAGCGCTCGTGGCACTGTGCCTACGCATGGCAACGGTGGTCAGCTGTGTACCGCTGGCAACTAAGGATTGTTCCAACATAGCCTGGCTACTTGCCCCGCCGGTTCCCATCACTAGGTGCGAATCGAATTGTTTATCTGCGATAGAAAGCATGAGTAAAGCCCTAACCGCCCTGCACGGCGATCAGGATATCCATTTCATCGCCGTCGGTAACTTCATAAGACCAGTCGCTGGCCGGAATCACGTCGCCATTGACGGCCACGGCGACGCCTTTCGGCGAGGCATCGCCGGTCTCTGCTTTTACGACGGCAGCCACGGTGATATGCCCCTCGCTGCTGCGGCGCTTTCCATTAAGCGTGTATTCCATGGTGCTTATTCCTTTCTTTTGTGGCTATCGGGGTGGGCTGTATCGGGCGTGGCGTAGTGGATCGCAGGCAGAGATGTCTATCTCCAACCCGTTGGCGGGGTAGGTGCCCAACCCCAACTGGGCACCTACCTTAGCCCCAAAGGCGGACAACAGGATTCCGTGGCGGAAGTAGCCGGTGGAGATCACCAGCCCGTCGCGCACCTTGCCAAGGTAGGGCAGATCATCTGGTGTGCCGGGCCGGGCGCCGACGATGGCTTCGATGAACTCGCAATCCTCTAGCCCAGGAACCACGCGGATGGCGTCTCGAAGAAGCGTGTGCACACCGTCTACAGAAGGACCTTTGCGGTTGTCTTCGCGGCTGGTTGCACCGACGGCTATGGTGCCATCGGTACGGGGGATGACATAAACCGTCCGGTCCTCCACGAATGCGCGCACCACTCGGGTAAGCGGTTCGCCACTGGTGTGCACCAGCGCGTCTGGGACCCGCAGCCGCAGCATGTCACCGTACACCGGCCGTAGCGCTAGGGGATTGACACCCTCGAACCAGCCGTCTACGTCTTTGGCACCTAGCCCGTTGCAGAGATAGACCGTGTCGCCGGTGGCCACTCGGCCATCGGTGAGCTGTACATCGTGCCCGTTGATGCGCGTTGCGGCCGTCGCCACGAAGCGAACTCCGGCTTGCTGCAGGTAGTCCAACAGGCACGCGCTGAACATGCGCGGGTTGATCTGATGGTCGCCCGGGATTTCCACTGCCGCCGCCAACTGGGGGCTTAGCCCCTGCTCTAGCCTTCGGGCTTGCCGTAGTGTCAGCGCCTGGGCATCCATACCGTGTCTTTGCTGCAGCGCCAGCAACTCGCGGATATGGACGCCATCGGCGCGGTCGGCACCCACCACCAGGGTGGATTCACTGCGGTGCCCGGTCGGTGCGGTAGTTTTCTTACCCAACCTGGCCAGCAGGTGGGGGAACATCTCGCCCGAAGCCACCATCAGCGGGTACAGCGGCTCTTGCCGGTATTGCACCTCCGCAACCGGCGCCAGCATGCCACCGGCCACGAACGTGGCACCGCTAATGGGCTGGGGATCGACCACGACAATTTCTTGTGGGGATACGCCCGCTTCCACCAATTCGAATGCCGTGGCCAGCCCGATGATTCCCGCGCCAATGATGGCGTGCTCCGCGCGTAGCTTCTGACTATCGGGGTGGTTGCCCGGGCTGAGAACAGTGTTATTCATGTGAACCGATTGCTGCATTCCCGTTCACCCGATCGAAAGCTTGCACAACCGTGGTCGCCAAGGTAGTCGGATCATCGGAGTCCATGAAGGCGCGCACAATCGCCACACCAGACACACCGGTTTGGGCCAGTGCTGCGGCATCGGTGGCCTGTACATCACCGATTGCCACGACCGGAACGGCCGAGGCCGCCACGAGTGGGGGATAGCCTTCCAACCCCAGCGGAGTGCGGCCGGAGATTTTCGTCGGGGTGGGGCGGAACGGACCGGCACCGATGTAGTCGATCACATCTGCGTACTCGTTAGCGTCCTGCACTAGCTCTAGGGTTCCGGTGGTCAGCCCGATGATCGCATCCTCGCCAAGAATCTGCCGCGCCAGGTGCGGGTTCAAGTCGTCTTGGCCGATGTGTACGCCGTGGATGTGGTGATCATCCATTAGGGCGGCCGCTACATCCACTCGGTCATCGATAAGCACCTTCGTTGCCGGATTGGCTTCCTCGACTGCCGCGGCAACGTCGATAGCTAGGGCGGTCAGATCGCGCACGCTGATGGGCTTGCTGCGCACTTGAATCACGCCCGCACCACCGGCGGCCGCTGCCGCGGCAACCTGGACGACCTTTTCCTGCGGTGCTCCCGTAACGTGGTAGCACCGCAGATCCAGGTGGCTACCCTGCGCAGCAGGGCGAGGCTTAGCGCTCACTGGGGATCGCTGCTTCCTTCTCCAGATCCTCGGCCACTTCCTTGGCCTCATTGCGGTCTAGATACAGCTTGGATCCCGCACGGCGGAACTCCTCGGCCATTTCTTCTTCGCCTTCGGTATTAGTGACGCGTTCTCCGTCTACACTCTGGCGCCCGAAGCCTGGCAAGCCGAGGTCCTTGACTAGCGTTTGCTTCTGGTCGGTGGCCAGAGCCTCATCGATCTTGTCACCGAATGCGTCGCGGATGTCCTGGCTGATCCGCATGGAGCAGAACTTAGGTCCACACATCGAGCAGAAGTGAGCGGTCTTTGCCGGCTCCGCGGGCAGAGTTTCGTCGTGGTAGGACTGGGCAGTATCCGGGTCTAGGGACAGGGCAAATTGATCGTGCCAGCGGAACTCGAAGCGCGCCTTGCTCATCGCATCGTCCCACTCGTGGGCGCCAGGGTGGCCCTTGGCGACGTCGGCGGCGTGGGCGGAGACCTTGTAGGTAATTACACCGGTCTTCACGTCGTCCTTGTTCGGCAGGCCAAGGTGCTCCTTCGGGGTGACGTAGCACAGCATTGCGGTACCTCCCATGGCGATATTGGCCGCACCGATGGCGGAGGTAATGTGGTCGTAGCCAGGCGCAATATCGGTGACCAGCGGCCCCAGGGTATAAAACGGTGCGCCGCCGCACCATTCCTGCTCTTTTTCATTGTTAACCTGCACCATGTTAAGCGGCACGTGGCCTGGGCCTTCGACCATGACCTGAACGTCGTACTCCCAGGCGCGGTGGGTTAGCTCGCCGATGGTCTTCAGCTCAGCGAACTGGGCTGCGTCGTTGGCATCGGCGATGGAGCCTGGGCGCAGGCCGTCGCCCAGAGAGAACGCAACGTCGTACTTGGCGAAGATCTCGCACAGCTCGTCGAAGTTCTCGTACAGGAAGGACTCCTTGTGATGAGCCAAGCACCAGCCGGCCATGATGGAACCGCCGCGGGAAACGATGCCGGTTACGCGCTTGGTGGTCAGCGGCACGAAGGGCAGGCGTACGCCGGCGTGGATCGTCATGTAGTCCACACCTTGTTCGCATTGTTCGATCACGGTATCGCGGAAGATTTCCCAGGTCAGGTCCTCGGCCACGCCGTCGACTTTCTCGAGTGCCTGGTAAATCGGCACGGTACCGATCGGTACCGGGGAGTTGCGCATGATCCACTCGCGAGTGGTGTGAATGTCGTTACCGGTGGATAGGTCCATTACGGTGTCTGCACCCCAGCGGGTGGCCCAGCGCAGCTTGTCTACCTCTTCGCGGATGGACGAGCTCACCGCGGAGTTACCGATATTGGCGTTGATCTTCGTATTGAAGGCATTGCCGATGATCATCGGCTCAGATTCCGGGTGGTTGATGTTGTTCGGGATGATCGCCTTGCCGGAGGCAACCTGCTCGCGCACCTTTTCTACGTCGCAGTGTTCGCGCAGTGCGACGTATTCCATCTCCGGGGTGATAATACCCTGGCGGGCGTAGTGCATCTGGGTTACGCGCTTGCCCTCCTTGGCCCGCAGCGTCTGGCGGCTAGCGCCTTTCCATTCGTCACTGGCCTCGCCACGTTTGAGGGCGCGGTTACCGTCATCCAACAGGTTGCGGCGCCTGCCCTCGTAGGCTTCTACATCACCGCGGGCTTCGATCCACTCACTGCGCAAAGCCTCCAGGCCCTCGGTCGGTTCGGCCCAGGGGCCGCGAGTGCGGTAGAGCTTCTGCGGTGGATTCGGGCCCGTTGGGGAATCGTCCAGCTGAACTTCGGTTTCCGGCACCTGTAGGGTGAAGGTCTTGCCGAAGGATTCCACCTGCTTTTCGATGGGGGCGAAGCTGTGCTTCGGGTGGATTTCCGCACCATAGTCGTCATTCGGGATGGTAGTGCGGGTGTGCTGTGTAGACGGATCCGTCATAAAAGTCTCTCCTCATTCTTCCTTCGCTGGTTCTAACCAGGCAGGTTCTAGCGGTACTCGCGCGGGGATTACAGCGCGATCTCAGCTCGATACCTCGAGCGCCCGTGTTCGGTTGCACTTCCTACTGTAACGCACAGCACCCGCGTGTTAAGTTCTAGGGCGGACGGTTGATTGGACAGCCTCAATGAGCAAAGTAGAAAAGCGGTAAACAACTACAGAGAGTCACTCGGTGGGATGGCTGGGGCACGGGTTAGACTTAACAGCATGATTGATCAGAAGCTCCTAGAGATCCTCGCGTGCCCGATCGACAAGCAACCGCTGGAGGATCACGGCGACTATTTGGTTAACCCTAGGCTGAACAAGGCCTATCCGGTGCAGGACGGCATTCCGGTCCTGCTGGTGGACGAGGCTAAGGACTGGCCCATTGGGTCCAAGTAACTAAAGCCACACGCTCTGGAAAAGCAGACACTTAGATAATTAGGGAACAGGGGAGCACCTACGTATGACTAACAACACGAACATTGTTGACGAACTGGAATGGCGCGGGCTCATTAACCAGTCCACGGATTTGGAGGCTTTGAAAGAGGCCACAGAGAACCCGATCAGCTTGTACTGCGGTTTCGATCCGACGGGAAGCTCGCTGCACGCTGGGCACCTAGTACCACTGATTATGCTGAAACGCTTTCAGCAATTCGGCCACCGTCCAATCGCGCTGGCCGGCGGTGCGACGGGAATGATTGGTGACCCACGTGATGTTGGGGAGCGTTCTATGCTCACGGAAGAGCAGATCGCAGAGAATATGCAGATGATCAAGACACAACTTGAATCTTTCGTGGACTTCACCGATGAGAGTGACGTTTCAAGCCCAGCGGTGATGGTGAACAACGCGGACTGGATTAGCCAGATCAACGTCATCGAGTACCTGCGCGATATCGGTAAGAATTTCTCGCTGAATACCATGCTGGACCGCGATACGGTTAAGCGCCGCTTGGAGTCCGATGGCATTTCCTACACCGAGTTTTCCTACATGCTGCTGCAGGCTAACGACTTTGTGCACCTGCACAATGAGTACGACTGTGTCCTGCAGATTGGCGGTGGCGACCAGTGGGGCAACATCGTTTCCGGTGTGGATCTGAACCGGCGCGTGAATGGTGCGAAAGTCCACGGCCTGACGGTACCGCTGGTGACGGACGCCGAGGGTAATAAGTTCGGCAAATCCACCGGCGGCGGCAAGCTATGGTTGGATCCGCAGCTGACCAGCCCATACTCCTGGTACCAGTACTTTATTAATGCTGGAGACGCGGTGGTTATCGATTACCTGCGTTGGTTTACATTCTTGACTCAGGAGGAGATCGCGGATCTGGAGCGCAAGGTAGAGGAGGAACCCTACAAGCGTGAGGCGCAGCGAGTGTTGGCGCGAGAAATGACCACACTGGTCCACGGCGCACAAGCCACCGAAGCAGTGGAGCTGGCCTCTCAAGCTTTGTTCGGTAAGGCGGAGTTACAGGATTTGGACGAGGCCACCCTGTCTTCTGCATTGCAGGAGACCGAGGTAGCGGAAGTCAGCTCGGATGCCACGATCCTGGATCTATTGGTAGGTGCGGGATTGGAGAAATCGAAGGGTGCCGCGCGCCGCACTGTGGGTGAAGGCGGTGCATACGTGAATAACCAGCGCATCGAGGACATCGAATGGTCTCCGTCTTCCCAAGACCTCCTGCATGGCTCGTGGCTGGTATTGCGCAAGGGCAAGAAGCGCTTCGCTGGGGCACGGGTTGTGAATCCTTCCTAATGCCGTCACGCTTCGTGTCAATAAGGTAGCTACATGATCCCTTGGTAACGGTTATTGGCCATTTACCAGGGGATTTGTGTGTTTCTAGGTGTGGGGTGTAGCTTTATCGAAGTCGCTGAGAGGTAGCCGGGAGGTTACTTGATGGTGACATTTTGTACGGACTTGGTTCGATGATTTGATTTTGTTCTTTGAGTTGAGTAAGTTTGTACGAGCTGCCGATGAGAGGTTAACGGGAAGT
>NZ_JAVBIE010000016.1:0-48318 GCF_032821635.1 Corynebacterium nasorum
AACGCCCGGTCCCATTCCGAACCCGGAAGCTAAGCCTGCACACGCTGATGGTACTGCAACCGGGAGGTTGTGGGAGAGTAAGTCACCGCCGACACCAAACAACAAACACAACAAAATACAAACAAAGAAGAGGACGGCATACCACCGTCCTCTTCTTTTTGCGTTTTACCAGCCCTCCCGGCCGGTGGAAGGCCTCATCTGCAAAGCCAGGAGTATGGCTGAAGGCTACGGAGGGGAGAGTCGGGGCGGACTCACATCTTGTCTCCGGCCCCCAACGTGGCAAGCGCGCCCCGAGCTGTCTATGTATTCGCGGGCTATTGAACTATTTTTACTATCACCGCACTGCCTATCCTGTAGCAGCCAACGGTTTCAACCAAGGCCACCGAGAAGCCGGTAGCACGAGGCTCGGCGTACCGGGCTTGTGCTACTGAAAATTGATGAGACGGTGTGTATATAGGGGCAGGGCGGACTCAAACTCGCGCGGCTTTTCACTAAGGGGATCGGTGAATTCGATGCGCGTTGCCGTTAGGTGCATAGGAATACGCATGTCCTCTGCGTCTTCGGGAAAAATCTCTGGGTAGACTGGGTCGCCCAGGATGGGTACGCCTGCTTGCCACATATGGAGACGCAATTGATGGGTCTTACCCGTGGTTGGTTGTAGCGTGTACTTTCCCAATTGTGGCAGGTAGCCGTGGATTTTTTCATAAGGGGTGTTGTCTATTTGCTCGACTGAAGTGAGTGTGGTGAATGCGTTAGGGGGACCGTCGCCGATTCGGCCCTGGATTTCGCCGGGGGTCTTGGTAAGGTGCGAGGACCATTGGAGGGGCGTCGGAAAGCGCTGGTATTTGGCGATCGCTTGATAGGTTTTTGAGACTTTCTTTTCAGCGAAAAGCGTTTGGTAGGCCCCGCGCACCTCACGGTGTTTGGTAAATAGCAAGATTCCGGATGTAAGTCTGTCTAGGCGGTGTGCTGGTGCAAGTTCGTTGTTTCCGGTCATTCGCCGCAGCTGGACTGTAGCGGTCTGGACGATATGTCGGGCCCGTGGCATGGTGGCCATGAACGGTGGCTTATCGGCGATGAGAATGTGTTCATCTTCATAGAGAACGGGGATGTCATAAGGCACCGGTATCTCGGGTCCCGGCATGCGGTAGAAAAAGACGTCCTCATCTTGGCGCAAGACGGATTCCGGGCGGAGCTGGGTTTGGTTGCGTAGGACCACCTCGCCGGAGTCAAAGCGCGCTTGGAGCGCGGCGGCGTCATCGTGAGGATGCCGGTGGCGTTGTGCCGAGATTACTGCACTAAGAAAATCCCAGGCGGTTATGTTTGCCTCAGGGGTGCGCACGCGGGTTGGGTTTAGGCCGTCTTTAATCGGTAAAGGCGTGAAACCCTTTCTGCGATGTATTAAGGTTTTGTCCATGGATTTTAACTCTCTCATTGAACCGGTTGTTGCCTTTTTCTCTGAAGGTATCGGCGCCGTAATTCGCACCGTCTTGGAATTTGTTTACACCGTTATGTTCCCGTCGAATTCTGAGGCCGCAACCATCAACCCTCAAGCCTAATCCGTACTATAATTAAGGTATAACCACGGAAAGGACACATCATGGCCAAGGAAGACATTGTAGTCGTTGCCGTTGACGGTTCGGAAGCATCCAAGAATGCAGTCCGCTGGGCCGCAAATACGGCTATGAAGCGCGAGATTCCTCTTCGAATTGCATCGAGCTACACCATGCCGCAGTTCTTGTACGCAGAGGGCATGGTACCGCCGAAGGAACTTTTCGATGACTTGCAGGCCGAGACGCTGGAAAAAATCGAAGAGGCCCGCGCTATCGCTCATGAGGTTGCCCCAGAGCTGAAGATTGGTCACACGGTGGCTGAGGGCTCCCCGATCGATATGCTGCTGGAAATGTCGCATGATGTCACCATGATCGTTATGGGCTCCCGCGGCATGGGTGGATTGTCTGGCATGGTGATGGGCTCTGTCTCCGCTTCGGTTGTCTCCCACGCTTCTTGCCCAGTGGTCGTCGTTCGCGAAGATAATCACGTTACGGACTCCACCAAGTACGGTCCTGTCGTGGTCGGTGTGGATGGCTCTGAGGTTTCGCAGAAGGCCACTGCTTATGCATTCCGTGAGGCGCAGGCTCGTGGCGCCGCTTTGATTGCGGTTCACACCTGGATGGATATGCAGGTACAGGCTTCCTTGGCCGGTCTTTCGGCCGCCCAGTCTGAGTGGGCTGATATCGAGAAGGAGCAGAGCGAGCTGCTGGCTGAAAACCTCAAGGAGCCGCGCGAGGAGTACCCAGACGTAGAGGTCAAGCAGCTTATCGCCCGAGATCGTCCAGTGAGCGCTTTGACCGAAGCCGCAGAAGGTGCGCAGCTTCTGGTTGTGGGCTCCCATGGCCGCGGCGGCTTTAAGGGTATGCTCTTGGGCTCGACCTCCCGCGCACTGTTGCAGTCCGCACCATGCCCGATGATGGTTGTTCGCCCGGATGAGGACAACTAAAAGCTACTGAGTATAAGGCGCTCCGCTCATATGGGCGGAGCGCCTTTGTTGTTGCGTACCCCCTTGGGTAGGTTCGCTCGTGTACATTGGGGTGTACCCGCTAATTTAGGAGGATTGCATGAATTTGGGTTTGGGGCTTATTAGCTCGATTGTTATTGGTATCATTGCCGGCTGGTTGGCAGAAAAGATTATGAAGCGCGACCACGGCTTGTTGACCAACCTTATTGTTGGTGTGCTGGGCGGCATTATCGGCGGAATGATTATCCACTTCCTGAACATTGAGGAAGGCGGATGGATCTTCTCCTTGATTGCCGCTACTGGTGGTGCTTGTATCCTGTTGTGGATCGTGGGGCTCATTAAGAAGTAGCCCGCATTTAATTCGCGTACAAACCGGTTTGTCTATAAAGTATAGATGAACCGGCTTTGTCGTTTTAGAGAGGAAACCATGGCAGAAAAGAAGTCGCGCCGTAATCGGCCCAGCCCGCGTAGTCGGCTGCTGGAATCGGCGACCAAGCTTTTTACTACCGAGGGCATTCGTGTCATCGGAATTGACCGCATCCTGCGTGAGGCGGACGTAGCTAAGGCTTCTTTGTACTCCTTATTTGGTTCCAAGGATGCGCTCGTAATCGCCTATGTGGAAGCTTTGGACGAGAAGTTCCGCCAGGATTGGGAGCAGCGCACTGCGGAGATGACGGATCCGGATCAAAAGATCCTGGCCTTTTTTGATAAAGCGATTGAGGAAGAACCCAAGCAGGATTTCCGCGGATCCCACTTTTTGAACGCTGCCGGAGAGTATCCTCGTCCGGAAACTGAGGCGGAACATGGCATCGTGGCCGCCTGCGTCGAACACCGCAACTGGGTGCATTCCACCTTGACGGCACTGCTGACTGAGCGCAATGGGTACCCATCGTCCTCGCAGGCGAGCCAGCTGTTGATCTTCTTGGATGGCGGACGTGCCGGTGCTCGGTTGACCAAGGAGATTGGGCCGCTGCAGACGGCCCGCGATCTGGCTACTCAGATGCTTTCTGCTCCCCCTGCTGACTATTCGATTTAAGATACTTTCGCGCCTCTATACGTAGCTGGTTGACCCGCTTTTTCTCTTCCTTGGAGAGGGCGGGTTCTTTTTCGCGCTTGCGCCAGCGGCGGATGCTGTCTCGGCGCATAGTATGAACGTCCTCAGTAAGTGGGTAGTCGCGGTGCAAAATGATCTCAAACATGGCGGTTTGGATCAGCGTGAAGAGATACGCGCAGCCCCAGTAGAGAATGATTGCTACCGGGATTGGTCCGGTTTGGGCCAAGTGCCATAGGAAGAATGGGATGACTAAGAGCAAAAAGCCCATGATGATGAAGACGCGACGGTTGACCTTTTGATCAAACTGAGTGGTGCGGAAGCTGCGCACCAGAGAAATAACAGAATTAGCCATGGTAAAGGTAATAGCGGCTATCAAGATGGGGTTGATGAGGTCGCCGTGTTCGCGGGCGAAATCCGTCAACGGGGCGCCGTAGAAGGTAGTTTGGCGGAAGGCCGACACATCGGAGGCATTCAGCATTCCCACGGTGGTGGAGCCGCGCTCGATATTAGACATGCGCAGGAGCACCTGGTAGAGGCCGATGAAGGCCGGGATCATGATGAGTGGGGGAAAACAGCCCGCTGCAGGGTTATAGTTGTAGCTCTTCATGAGGTTCTTTTCCTCTTGCATGAGCTCCACCATTTCCTCGGTAGTGGTGGCGTTGTTCATCTGCTTTTTGATGCGGTTGTTTTCTGGGCGGATGAGTGCGCCGATACGGGCGGAACGTACGGAAATCCAGTTCAGGGGGACAACGACGCCACGCACGGTGATAACGAGCAGAATGATCGAGATCAGCCAAGCTGTGGATTCACTGACGAAGCTGCTGACGATCCAGTGCCAGAATTTCATGATTCCAGAAACCGGGTACATGAAGACTTCGTACATACTTAACCTTTCATGGGCAGTATGGTCTAAGGCATGACTAAAGTTCTTGGGGAACTCATGCTAACCATTGGCGTGGTTCTTTTACTCTTTGCATTCTATGAAGCCTATTGGACAAATGTAGAATCCGGGCAGTTGCAAGAAGAGGCGAGTGCCGATCTTGAAGAGCAATGGAGGAACCCACGCCAGAAGATGGAGCCGGAATTGGGCGAGGCATTCGCCCAGCTCTACATTCCCACCTTTGGTTCTGACTATCACTTCGCCATCATTGAGGGCACCAATGAAGATGATCTGCTCCGCGGTCCTGGTCGCTACGTAGATTCCCAGATGCCGGGGGAGATGGGAAACTTTGCCGTTGCCGGCCACCGCGTGGGCAAGGGGGCTCCCTTTAATGATCTAGGCAAGCTGGAGACCTGCGATGACATCGTGGTGGAGACGCAAACGGAGCGAATCACCTATCGCGTACTGCCCATTGATGGAGAGCAGGCGGATTGCTTTAACGGAATACCGCCGGAGTATTCCCACGTGGTTGGCCGGCATATTACAACGCCTGGCGATGTCTCAGTGACCAACCCAGTACCAGAGTCTGACGCCGCGCCGAATCGCGAGATCCTTACCCTGACCACGTGCCACCCGCAATTTTCCAATGCGGAGCGCATGATTGTGCACGCTATGGAAGTAGAAAAAGAGGAGAAATAATGTATCGCGCTTTATGGAATTTTTTGCCGGGGCCGACACCGGTGAAAGTCATCTTGGCCATCGCCATTGCGGTGGGAGTTTTCTTCCTGCTGATGGAGGTTGTATTCCCGTGGCTGTCGCCAATGATGCCGTATAACGATGTCGCGGTCTAAAGGCCTAAGTTCGCAATCGCCTCGTGGGCGATCTGCTCTGATTTAACCGTTTGTTGCTGGTTGCTCCAGACCAGCACCGCGTGCGTGTCCTTCTGCACGGCGTATACGGCGTGTTCATCGACCACGCCCCGGCCGCCTTCCCAACCGTCAAAAGAGGCGGGTTCGGTGGCGTCGATAGGTGCGGCCCAATCCACTGCGGCGCGAGCGTCTTCGGCCGTGGGCATATCCCGCACGATGACGGTGGCTTGCGGGTCGTCCTGGTAGGACCAGAACACACAGGCCGGGGTAGGAAAGCGCGTGTCGACGCCCTGCTTGGTCAGGCGCTGGCCATTGGTTTCTTCGAGCCAGCCGGGGTCGATGTAGGGGCAATCGCTCCAGTCATTGACCTCCGCGGTCTGAGAGACGTTAACCTCCGGGGCTTCCGCGGATCCCGGAGCTACTGTGCTGGTTGGCGCGGGGGTGGGTGCCGATGAATCGCAGCCGGCGATCCCAAAGGTGGCTAGAGCGAGAAGGGACAGTAGGCTTTTGCGCATGAGCTCCACAATAGACCGGGATACCGATGCGCTGCGTAGCGGTATCCACATCTTGACCGCTGGCCTGCTGGTGGTAGGCATTTTTACCTCCGCGCGGATGCCGCTTTCGCAAGCGATTATTAACCTGCTGCTCTTGGTGGGTTTTGCGGCGGTATATTTCGCGGGCTCGGTGTACGGGGAGAACTGGGCTAGGCCGGTGCGCTACTTGTGGTTATGCATCCTATCGGTGCTGTGGGTGGCGGACTTATTCGTGGCCCCAGCGGCAATCTATTTGGTCTTCGCCATGTTCTTCTTATACCTCACGGTACTGGATATGGCAGCGGGCATCGTGTGCGTCATTGGCGCCTCAATCATCACGGTGGTGGTGCAGATTCCGCAGGGGCTGACCTTTGGTGGGGTGATGGGGCCGGCAGTCTCGGCGCTGGTGACGATAGCGATCACTTATGCCTTCCGGACGCTGTCCCGGATGAATAAAGAGTTGGTCGCAACCCGTTCGCAACTGGCGGCCACAGAGCGCGATGCGGGCATGGTCGCCGAGCGTCAGCGTATTGCCCATGAAATTCATGACACCCTCGCCCAAGGGCTTTCCTCCATTCAGATGCTCTTGCATTCGGCGGACCGCGATCTGGATAAGCAGGATACGGACAAGGCGCGAGAGCGTATCGAACTGGCCCGAAGGACGGCCGCGGATAATCTGCATGAGGCTCGGGCGATGATTGCGGCCTTGCAGCCGCCAACGCTCAATGAGGCTTCCCTTGAGGCGGCGTTGACCCGCATGGCGGAGAACTTTGGTGCTACTGGAGACATCCACGTAGAGGTGGAATCCGAAGGTGAAGTACAACAGTTGCCCATGAAGGTAGAGGCGGCGTTATTGCGGATTGCGCAGGGGGCGGTGGGGAACGTCGTCAAGCATGCAGGGGCGAGCCGCGCCCGGATTACGGTGACCTATGAGGGTGATGAGGTGCGCCTGGACGTGGTGGATAATGGCAAGGGCTTTGATCCGGCCGCGGTGGAGAGTACCCCTGCAGGGCTGGGACATATTGGGCTGGCCGCAATCAGGCGCCGCGCGCAGGAGCTAGGCGGGGAGGTCATTATTGAATCCGCGCCGGGGGAGGGCACTGCTGTGTCAGCTAGTATGCCCTTAAACAGCCGAGTAGATTAAACTTTTGGTTGACAATGACATCGATAGGAGGAATGTCGTGATTCGGGTCCTATTAGCAGATGACCACGAAATCGTCCGGCTAGGCTTGCGCTCCGTGCTGGAGGGCGCAGAAGATATCGACGTCGTAGGGGAGGTCGCTACGGCCGAAGCTGCGGTTTCGGCTGCGCAGGCGGGCGGCATCGATGTCATCCTGATGGACCTGCGCTTTGGCGCCGGCGTGGAAGGGACCCGCGTTATGGGTGGTGCGGAGGCTACCGCGCAGATTCGATCCGCCATGGCCACCCCGCCCAAGGTTCTGGTGGTCACTAACTATGACACCGATGCGGATATTCTCGGCGCGATTGAGGCCGGCGCCGTGGGCTATCTCCTCAAGGATGCACCACCGCAGGAGTTGCTCGCGGCGGTACGCTCGACTGCGGAGGGCGATTCGGCGCTTTCTCCTATCGTGGCCGATAGGCTAATGACTCGCGTACGCACGCCGCGTACTTCCCTTACACCGCGCGAGTTAGAAGTATTGCAGCTGGTGGCAGCCGGTGCTTCAAACCGCCAGATTGGACAAGATCTTATGTTGTCTGAGGCCACCGTGAAGTCCCACCTTGTGCACATTTATGACAAGTTGGGTGTGCGTTCGCGCACCTCCGCCGTGGCGGCTGCGCGCGAGCAGGGCGTGCTCTAGTTGGCAGCGTTATAGGCCTCGATGACGTCCTGCGGGATCTTGCCCCGGTGCGCCACTGGCAGCCCTTGGGTGCGTGCCCATGCGCGGATCTGACTCGGATTGGCGCGCTGTGCATTGATGTCCGGGGCAACGCGGGCGGCATCCACGTAGGGGGCGAGAAGATTATGGAAGCGACGCGCGTTATCCGTGGAGAGATCGATAAGGTAGTTTTGACCGTTCACGCTGAAGTGAATGACTTCTAGCTGGTCTTCGGGAATTAGGGTGTGGTCCAAGTCGTCGTAAAATTGGGTCACTTCACGGCGGGACATTTTGCCTCCAATTTTCTAAATGCACACCAAGCAAAGAGAGCATTAATGGTGTTTCAGGGATAGGGCGATTAGAAGATTATCCGCATCTTTTTCTGGCTGAAAAGACTTTCCCCGAAAAATTCCGGAACTTTATGGAAAATAAATATATGCCACCACCGCCCCCTATTCGGTGGTGGCATAAATGATTTTACTGGGCCAGACGCTGCTGGATTTCCGCAGTAATGGAGTCAATCTCCGAGCTAATGGTCTTGTGTGCGCGGCGGCGCTGCTGCTTAGTCATAAACTCAGCATTGTCGATGGCGGAGTCTACTTCCTGGAGGCGGTCGCGCACATCGCGCTTGAATCCGGCCGGGATATCCGTGTTATCGAGGGAATTGCGGATACCTGCGGTGCGGGCCTTGAGCGGGGCACCGTAGCCGGAAAAGGAAGCCATCTGGTCTGAAGTTACGCCGGCTTTGGCGGCCTTTCGCTTTTCGCCTTCGGTTTTCAAGCCTACATAGCCGCGGTAGAGAAGTGGCAGCAGCAGGGGAGCGGCGGTGCGCAGTGCACCGGCGTAGCGCTTGACGTTATCGGAATTAAAACGGCCGGCCTTGAGCTTGGCCAGTTCATTCTTGGCCATCTTCTCCTCGTGCTTGCGGCGCTTCTTTAGCCCCTTTTCCTCAGACTTGATGAGGTGCTTTTCCTGCTTGGCCAGGAGCTTTTGCTGGCGACGGCGGTCTTTAGACTGGGCCTTTACCTCTGCCTTAGCGCGGGTCTTGGCAGCCTTTGCCTGTGCGCGTGCTTCTTGGCGGGCCTTTTTAATTTTCTTCAGAATGCTCATTTAATTTCCCTCACGTTTGATCGAGTCTGGATTCAACTTTACCTTGCCATTCTATTAAGCTCACCCGGTGTGGAGGATGTGGTTGTTGCTTCGGACCTTGTGGGATGCCGTTACCGCTTAGTGCAGCGGCGTGCGCACCCCGAGATGCCGCGTACCCATGCCTCGATTGCCCGGGCGGAGCGCCACGCCGCCGCCGTGGAGGCGGTCATGCAGATGCTTCCGCGCAGGGGTTCCGGTCGTTTCCGCCGCATCGATTTAGAAGGCGATGAGTGGGAGCGCTCCATGCGCACCCTTGAGGCTGTGGTTTCCGGATATACGCACATCACCAATGCGGTCTTTGCTACCGAGGAGTGGATGGTGCACGTGGATGTGCTGCTGCGTGAGGGCGATAAATACACCCCGATCATCGTCTCCAATCATCGTGTGGCCCGCAAGAATGACACGAAGACGACGCTGGCGGTGCCCACCCACAGGTTGGGGCTGAGCGAGCCGCTCGAAGCCCCGTATAAGCTAAGCCACCATGCGGTGGATGGCTACCGCTTAGCTTTTGCCGCTCGTGCTTTGCAGGATCTAGGGCTTGATTCGGGCCGGGGCGGAGCCATTGGACAGGATCGCACGCGAGCATTTTTTACTGACACGGCCAGGTTTGATCTGGAACGCGCGTGGAATCAGCCGCTGCCTACTGCGCCGGTACGGGTTAAAGAGTGCGCTAGCTGCCGCTTCTGGTCTTTGTGTGAACCAGAGTTGGTGGCGGCGGATGATATTTCGCTCTTTTTATCCGGCGACCGCGCTAAGCCTTACCGCGAGCGAGGTATTACTTCCGTGCAGGCGCTTATCGAAGCCGACCTGGGCGAACCCTCCCGCCTCGCAGCCGCCTGGCGCGCCGGGGAAGTATTGTTGCGCCGCGGTGACGTGAACGTTCCGCGGGCGGACGTGGAAGTAGACGTGGATATGGAAGCCTACCTGGACCAGGGCGCGTATCTATGGGGAGCGTGGTACGACGGCGAGTATGTCCCTTTCGTGACCTGGGAGCCGTTGGGAGGGCGCGCCGAGGCGGAAAATTTTGCGGCCTTCTGGCGCTGGCTGATGGATCTGCGGGCGCAGGCGCATGCGCAGGGTAAAACCTTTGCTGCTTATTGCTACTCTGCCCATGGCGAGAATCACTGGATGCGTATGTCCGCGCGGCGTTTCCACGAGGTGGATGAGCGGGAGGTAGAAGAGTTCATCTCCTCGCCCGAGTGGGTGGATATGTTTGCCCACGTTAAAAGATCCTTCGCCGGCCCCTTTGGCCTGGGCCTGAAGGTTGTTGCGCCTGAGGCTGGGTTTACGTGGCCAGAAGAGGATTTCGACGGCGAAGAATCCGTGAATGCGCGGCGCGAGGCGCTAGCCGGGGACCTCGTGGCGCGGCAGCGTTTGCTGGACTATAACTCCGGCGATGTACAGGCCACCCGCGCGGTACGCGAGTGGATGGATGCCGGAGCACCGGGGGTTAAAGCGCTGTAAATAGGGCGTACACGACCGCGAGGATCGCTATGCCCATATATACCTGGTTCCATTCAGGTCCCGGCTTGGGATCTGGGCCCTCCGCCTTTTTCATTAAGACCTGTTTCTGGGCTTTGACCGCTCGGGCGATGAGCACGGGGTAGACAGCCAGAGAAAGGATGCACAGAAGGGAGGCGGCCACCTTGAGCAGGGAAATATCGGTACCGATCCAGATGAGTAGCCCGCCATTGACGAATGTGGCACGCAATAAGCCGAGTTTGTCTAGCTGCTGTAGGCCCGCTCGGACGGCAGAGGGGCCGCCACCCATGGTGGTGGGCAAGAGGTAACTCATGACGCCGATGAGGAGCTGACCGGCAAACCCCCCCAGCAAGGCGAGGGAAGGCAGTGCCGGTTCAGGGGTGAAAAAGTGCTGGACGGTGTAATACGCCAAAGACAGCACCAGCCATAACGAGGCCATAAGGACGGAGACCGAGGCGAAAGTAATGCGATCGCGCGGGTCTTTAGCCACTGTGAGCACGTTGTCGAGCCACTGCTGCAGACTCAGTACCCAACCGCAGCAGTACATGATTAGGCCCAACTGGGGGAATCCGAGGAAGGCCCCAATGATGGTGGCGGCCACGCCGACGGCGAGCAGGGCAAAGGAGGAACGCATGTGGCGATTGATACCTTGGGTGCGCCAAATGGAGGGGAAAAGGATGGTGAGGGAGCCGGCCGCTGCCAAGCCGATGAAACCGCCGATATTGGCGGCGATATGGGCGAGCAGCAGCGTAGGGTGGCCGGGGTGGACCGCTAGCAGTGCGCCAAACATGGCGCCTACCGGCAGGCAGAGGGCGGAAAGTGCATAGGCGCCCACCACCGGCCGGAAGCGCTTTTCTTTGGCGCCGCGCCATTGCCGGAAGAGCGATGCCGCATGCCAAAGCATCATGAGAGTAATGAGCGTGGCTCCCACCTGGGTGACTATCCAGTGATGGGACCAGAATTCCATAAGGACTTGGCCGAGTAGCGTGATGATGATGCCGGCATTGAGGCCATAGATGCGACCCAATTGGGTGGGCCGGGCGGAATCGGGGAGGCGCTGTTGGGTGAATTTTTCCGTCAGGTGCTGTGACCAGACCATGATGCTATTGCTCACTAGTCCGAGGGTGAACAGGTGAATGAGCACCCATCGGTAGTTCGGCACCAGGGTATGCGTGGCACCCACGAGGATGAAGACCATCATCCACAGAGATACGGGCCGAGAGGCCCTTCGGTGCCACGTCCGCGCCGACCACTTATTCTCAGGCATAAAACCGATATTAGTCGGATTTAATCCTGGTCCAAGTCAGTGCGCTAAGGCTAAGGGCCACCGCGGTGAAGAAGGCAATGAAGAGGGGCCAAGAAAGGGCGTCGAAAAGCATGCCTGCACACGCTCCCACCACAGAAGAGCCGAAATAATAGCAGAATACGTACATCGAGGACGCCTCCGCACGGTCATGGGTGGCAATCTGGCCTACCCACCCGGAGGCAGTGGAGTGGACGGCGAAAAAGCCCACGGTAAAGGCGATCATGCCCAGGAGCGTCATGGGAAGGTTACCGGCGCATAATGCGATGCCAAGGGTAAAAAGTGCGGCCGAAGCACAGAGGGTTTTCCCATGCCCGATCCGTGCCACGAGAGAGCCCGCCCGCGCAGAGGACCACGTGCCGGAAAGATAGAAGAGGAAGGCCAAACCGGCGAGTGAAGGGGCCAACCCAAAATCATCGATGAGCCGGAAGGTCAGGAAGTTGTACATGGAGACAAATGTGCCCATAGAGAGGAACGCGGTGAGAAAGAGCAATGCCAAATCCCGGTTAGCCCAGTGGCCGAAAAGCGCCCGACTTTCGCTGGTGAGATGGATGGATTTCGGCCGGAAATTGCGTTGCGCGGGAAGCAGGAGCCACGACGTGATGGCAAAGGCGAGCGAAACTAGCGCTGAACCAAAAAGGGCCCAGCGCCACGTGGAAATCTCTACCAGCCCGGTAGGAATGAGACGGCCGGTAAGGCCGCCGACGGAGGTGCCTGCAATGTAAAGCCCCATGGCGCGCGGCAGCGCTTTATCATCGAGTTCTTCAGAAAGCCATGCCATCGCGGTAGCAGGGGCACCGGAGAGGAGAGCGCCCTGCAGGCCGCGCAGCAAAATAAGATGCCATCCTTCGGCAGCGAGCGGCACAATGAGCCCCACGCTGGTGGCGGAAACGGCCGAAATAAGCAGGATACGGCCGCGGCCGAAGCGTTCGGAGAGGATGGAAGCGGGGACGACGCACAGGGCCAGCGCACCCGTGGCGGCCGATACGGTCATGGCCGCCTCGGTGGAGGAAAGACCCATGTTTTGTACCAGCGTGGGAAGAATAGCTTGGGTGGAATAAAGGCTGGAGAAGATGGCCAAGCCCACTAGGAGCATGGCTACCGTTGCACGCCGCGTTCTAGTCATGTCATTTAGCCTGCCTTGTGGCACTGCATGTGTAAAATGTGGAAAATTACAAAAAGCGATGCGGAGCATGCATGAATGTTGAAGATATCCGCGGCTTCCTCGCCGTGGTGGATTACGGTCGGGTTGGCGCTGCGGCCGATGAGCTGGGGATTTCCCAATCTGCACTGACCCGCCGCGTACAGCGCGTAGAAGCAAGCCTCGGTGCCCGTCTTTTTGAGCGCACTGGGCACACCCTGCATGTAAACTCGCGCGGAACCGTCTTCGCTGCGACAGGACGGGAAATGCTCCGCGCCTATGAGTCAGGCCGGGACGATGTAGCCCGCCTCATGGACCCCGAACGAGGTACCGTGCGCCTTGATTTCATGCACTCGCTCGGCACCTGGCTGGTTCCGGATCTGATCAAAAGTTATCGCGAGCTGCACCCCCACGTGGATATTCGCCTGCACCAAGGGGCGGCGCAAGAGCTGTTGAGCAGAGTAGAAAATGGCGAATCCGACCTCGCGCTGGTAGGCCCGCGGCCGAATGCCGCATTGGGCTGGCACCAGATAAAGGTGCAGCGCCTAGGTCTTGCGGTACCGGAAGGCCACTGGGCAGCACACCGGCAAGAGGTAGATCTTGCGGAATGTGCGGCCGAGCCGTTCATCGGCATGCTTCCCGGCTATGGCACGCGCATGCTCCTTGATGCCCTGGCGGAAGAGGCCGGCTTTAGTCCCCACCTTGTTTTCGAATCGATGGAGCTTACCACCGTTGCGGGGCTGGTAGCGGCCGGCCTTGGGGTGGCGCTCTTGCCGCTGGATGATCCTTATCTACAGGTGGGAAGCCTAGTTCCCCTTACGCCGCCGGCGTACCGCGAACTCGGTTTGGTGTGGCGCGCCGGGGACGATGCGCCTCCGGTGCAGCAATTCCGGGAGTTTATCCGGGCATAGAAAAGGCCGCCCCAGAGGGGGCGGCCTGTGTAACTAAAAGGAGTTACTTGGTGGCTGCAGCGAAGCGCTCAGCAACGTCATCCCAGTTGAAGACGTTCCATACGGCCTTTACGTAATCAGCCTTAACGTTCTTGTACTGCAGGTAGAAAGCGTGCTCCCACATATCCAGCATCAGCAGCGGGGTGAAGTTGATGGAGGTATTACCCTGCTGATCAGTCAGCTGCTCGATGATCAGGCGGCCAGCAATGTGGTCGTAGCCCAGAACTGCCCAGCCAGAGCCCTGCAGGGAGGTAGCGGCAGCGGAGAAGTGAGCCTTGAACTTCTCAAAGGAGCCGAAGTCGCGGTTGATAGCTTCTGCCAGCTCGCCGGTTGGCTCGCCGCCACCATTCGGGGATAGGTTCTTCCAGAAGATGGAGTGGTTGGTGTGGCCACCCAGGTTAAATGCCAAGTTCTTGGACAGGGCACGGATACGATCCGGGTTAGCCTCGCCGTTGCGCTCTTCCTCGAGCGCCTCGAGTGCAGCGTTAGCGCCAGCAACGTAGGTTGCGTGGTGCTTATCGTGGTGGAGCTCCATGATCTCTGCGGAGATGTGTGGCTCCAGTGCGTCGAATGCGTATGGGAGGTCAGGAAGTTCGTAAACAGCCATTAATTTAATCCTTTCTTCGGGTACGTGTCCCGATGATAGGCACGGTTGAAAGATTTCGCCATGATTAATTCGAATTGTGGAACCAGCGCGAAAATTAACTGGCTGTGGAATAGCTTTTCGCAGTACAACGTTGGGAAGAAGGAATAAGGAAGGAGCTATGCCTCATGTGGATGTTTAAACCAGAGCCCAAGCTCGTTGCCGCAGACCAAGCCCTGTCAGGGCGAGCCGAACCGATTCTGGCCCCTGCCCCGCATGCTGTTTTAGGAACGCCGATTACCGGACCGTGGAAAGAAGGGCAGCGCTCCATCCTCATTGCACTGGGATGTTTCTGGGGTGCGGAGAAGATGTTCTGGGAGACAGAAGGAGTGGAGTCCACCTCGGTGGGCTATGCGGGTGGCACTACCCCGAATCCTACGTATTACGAGGTATGCCGCGGACTGACCAACCATGCCGAGGTGGTTCAGGTGGTTTATGACCCGCAACGCATCAGCCTGCGTGATCTTGTGGTGCAGGCCCTTGAGGCGCATGATCCCACCCAGGGCTTCCGTCAGGGCAATGATGTAGGCACGCAATATCGCTCTGCCTTCTATCCACGCACGGAGGATGAGCGGGCAGAAATCCAGGACATCGTGGATTCCTATGCAAACAAGCTCAAGGAATTCGGATTCGGAGATACCACCACGGAGGTTAAACTTCTCTCCGATACAGATTCCGGGGAGTACTACCTAGCTGAGGACGAGCATCAGCAGTATTTACATAAGGTGCCCAATGGATACTGCCCGCACCACAGCACCGGGGTGAAGTGCGATTAAGCGTCGCGCCGGATGAAGCGGGCAATCTTCTTAGCCAACTTTGGGGTGAGCGATTGGCGCGATTGGGATCCTAAAACCTCGTCCCAATACCAGAGCATTTCCTCAAAATAGTTGTGTCCGTGCCCGCCGGGGACGTTGAGGGAATTGATTTGGTCCAAGCCAATTTGCCACCAGGTAATAAATGGCACCCAGTGCAGCTGCCGGAAGGTATCCGCGTGCAGGGCCTCCGGCTGCGGTTCATGGATCCATGTGGGCCTGCGCACAAGGAGATTCAGGTCCCACCACACGATGGCGTCGGAAGCGTGTTGGGCAATGAGCATGCGGGGCCGGCGCCAGGTATGGGCGAAGTCGTTGCCAAAGGCGTCGTGCAGCGTGTGGTCCGGGGCCGCTGCGTAGCGCACATGTTTACCGCCATCGATAACGGGCAGACGTTCCAAAGAGCCAATGTCTCGGCGCAAACGCTGGGTAAAATGCGTCATGCGTGGAGGGCCGGAAAAGACGGCGCCATTGCAGGCAGAAAGTAGGTCCTCCACATTATGGTAGTTATCCATAATGGCGTAGGCTCCAAGCGATTCACCTGCAAAATAGAGCCGAGGGCGGTTTTCCTCCGGTAGCTTATCTATTTCTTCTTGTATCACCCGAATCAATTCGCGGGCTGCCTGCTTCGGGGCGTTTTTATCTACAAGGTAAGCAAAGACCGAAGGCAGATAGGAATATTGCATGGTGACGGTGACGCAATCACCGCCGGTTAAAAACTCATAGGAGCACGCGCCCCAATTATTTATCCATCCCGAACCCGCAGGCATCTGGATAACAATAGTTTCGCGCCTTAGGGCACCAGTGCGCTCGAGTTCGGCGCGGATCTTCTCCGCGGATTGCTGGAAGGAACGCCCTGGAATGTATCCGGCGTAGATGCGGATGGGTTCCTTGGCATCGATTCCCGTCGCTGTGCGGATATCGCGGGCGCGGGGGCCATTGGAGACAAACCGGCGTCCCTGCTGTCCCAACGCCGACCACGGCTCGAGCGACCACGGGCTGCCGGAGCGCTCCGGCTCCCACGGCATAGAAGTGCCGGGAAAAATCTGTTTATTAATTCGCTGCGCTTGGTGTGATAGTGAGCGCAGCCAGCGTCGAAAGACCACGCGATCAGAAAGCGCAAATGCCGTGAGGCTCAGTCCGGCGGTAACCACCGGCCAAGCAATGAGTGCAGGCACCCAGCGGCCTAGCTGGCGTGACAGTTTAGTGACGGCAAGCTGCGTGGCTTCCCCGATGAGTAGGAGAGTGCCGTAGCCCGCGGTGCCCGCGGCCAAGCCGATGGCCGCCGTGGCGGGCCCACGCACGAGTTGCTTATTGACCAACTCCGCCTGCTTTTTCTGGTTGCGCAGCGAAAGCACGGCATTAAATGCAGTCCCGGCGCCAATAGCAAGGTGCACAATTTGTCGATGTTGAGGGCCAAGGCGGTCCTGCGGGCGCTTGCCAATGCTATTGAGGACAAAGCTTGTCGACGCCGCCCCAAGATGCCCAATGCCCTGACCAATGGCTACATTGGCGGCAGTGACCCACCACGGGCGAGGAAGGAGAGAGGGCGAAATAGCCGCCCACGTGGCTAATTCCGCACCCAAAATTCCAGCCGACATATTGGGCGGTAAGGTTTGCCGGCTGGTCATACGGACGATGGGCGTGAGATCCGCGGCTACGCCAAGAGCGATTAGTGCAGCGCGGCGGAGAGCGCGTTTCATAATGCCCGATTGTCCCAGATTTCGGTGGGAATTTCAGAGTGAGATCTAGCCCGTGCAAAGATCTCCAAATAGTTGCACAATGGGGTTATGGCAAATCATGTAGGAAACAAGGTAGTTCTCATCGGCGCCGGCGACGTAGGAGTCGCTTACGCTTTCGCTCTTATCAACCAAAGCATCGTTGACCACCTGGCAATCATCGACATCGATGAAAAGAAGCTAGAAGGCAACGTCATGGACCTCAACCACGGTGTTGTCTGGGCCCCTACCCGCACCCGCGTCACCAAGGGCACCTACGCCGATTGCGCAGACGCCGATATGGTCGTCATCTGCGCCGGTGCCGCACAGAAGCCGGGCGAAACCCGCCTCGACCTGGTGGGCAAGAATGTCAAGATCATGAACAGCATCGTCTCCGATGTCATGGCCAATGACTTTGATGGCATCTTCCTGGTTGCCTCCAACCCAGTGGATATCCTGACCTACGCCGTATGGAAGGCTTCCGGCCTGGACCATAAGCGCGTCATCGGCTCGGGCACCGTGTTGGACTCCGCTCGTTTCCGCTACATGCTGGGCGAGCTGGAAGATGTTGCACCGAAGTCCGTACACGCCTACATCGTGGGCGAACACGGCGATTCCGAGCTGCCGGCCGTCTCCACCGCGAATATCGCTGGTGTCCCGATGTCCAAGAAGCTGGACTCGGATCCGGAGTATGCAGAGCGCATCGAGAAGATCTTCGAAGATACCCGTGATGCCGCCTACTCCATCATTGACGCTAAGGGCTCTACTTCCTTTGGCATCGGCATGGGCCTGGCCCGCATCACCGCCGCCGTCATCCAGAACCAGGACGTGGCATTGCCAGTATCTGCTTACCTGCAGGGTGAATACGGCGTAGAGGATCTCTACATCGGCACCGCTGCCATCATCAACCGTTCCGGCATCGTGCGCGCGATTGAGCTGCAGCTCAGTGAGCACGAAAAGGAGCGCTTCGATGCTTCTGCCAAGACCCTGAATGACATCAAGGAAGAGTTCTTCGGCTAGTGAAGATTGTCGCTCACAGGGGATACTCCGGAAAATATCCAGAGCTATCCCCTCTAGCTTTTGAAAAAGCCCTAGATTTGCCAATTCACGGCGTCGAGTGCGATGTGCGCTTGACGCGCGATGGAAAAGTAGTGGTTCAGCACGATCCCACGTTGGACCGCACCGCGGGGCGCCCCGGCCGCATTTCCAAGATGGACTGGGAAGATTTGCGCGGCGTTGACATCGGTTCGGGCCAACGCATGATGCTTCTCGATGAACTCTTGGAGCTACTCGAGGGCAAACCGCACCACCTATACATCGAGACCAAGCACCCCTCCGGGCAGGGCGACATCCTGGAGGAGCAAACGGTGCTGCGCCTGCGTTATGCGGGGCTTTTCGACGATCCCCGGATCCACATCATTTCCTTTTCCCACCATGCCATTCGGCGGATGCAAAACTTGGCGCCGCATATGGACCGGATTTATCTCCGCCGCGATTGGGAACGCCACGTCAACCGGCCCGATGTGATGTTGTCCAAGCCCACCGCGCTGGGCGTATCCTTGCTGCGTGCGAAGCTACAGCCAGCAATTATCGGTGCCCAGGGATTGCCTACTTACCTGTGGACCGTAGATAAGCCGGAGGATATGAAGTGGGCGTGGGCCAATGGGGTGGATATGCTCGCTACCAACCAACCCGAAGTGGCCCTGCATGCCATTGAGCTCTAGTAACCAGGTATCTTGGAAGCATGGCCAAGAAGAAAAAGAACAAGGAACAGCTGCCTGATGGCATGTCCCGCCGCCAGGCAAAGCTCGCCGCCCGCGCCAAGGAGCGCGCTGCCCTAGAAAAGGATCCCCGCCCCTACGGTGGACTTGCTGCAGAGGCCAGCCTGGTCGCCATGCAGGAGTTCGTCCCCTCCGCTTTTGCCAAGCTTGAGGTCAAGGGCTGCGACAAGAACGTATATGTAGCCACCGTCTTGCCGGGTGCTTCTGCTGCGCTAATTCGTGATGCCGAATTTGGCGGCGATGCCTTCGTGGGCTTGCAGGTACAGTCGCATACCCATAACCCGGGCCGCGACCTCGCCTTTGCCCTCAACTGGGTGAAGAATAATGAGCCTGGCGCCACCCTGGAATCCACTGCGGCTGATGGCTCGGAGCCGAAGCTGGAGGAGCTTATCGATGCCTCCGCTACCCTCGACGTGCAGGTTCACCAGGACTTCGAATGGTGGATTCCGGAGGGAGCACAGGTCACCCCGCAGATTGCGCAGTCGCTACGCGCCGCAAATGATTCCGTTATCGAGTCTCACCAGGTAGGCGAGAACATCACTGGTGCGGCCTTCTGGGCAAATGCCGGCGGCGGCAAGGCCCACATTCGTTGGGTCCGCCCGAATGACGATGAATCCGCATTCCTGAACGCACTGGCGCGCGTCGCTGCCCGCGGCGAGCTGAACTTGGGCGAGGGCACCAAGTTTGCTGGTGTCTTCCGCACCCACGGTCTCATCGCTCCGGTCTTCGACTTGGATCCAGAGGTTGACTACGCTTCTTATGAGGAGCACCTCACCCGCGTGGACAAGGCCTTGGAGGAAGAAATCTCTAATGATGCTCAGCTGAGCGCCGATGAGCGCAAGCAGCTAGAAAACATTAAGTCCCGCCAGGTGACCCTGCGCTAAAGACAAGAATATGGCCCTTCCCAGTAGAGGAAGGGCCATTTTTGATCCCTATTTGAGGGAATCCCACAGCCCGGTGGCTGCTTCATCGTCCCAGAGGACAACGTTTCCTACCTCGGTGTCTTGGAAACCGCCGATGGGGACGGTCTCTGTTTCCACACCCGAGCCCATGGCAAGTGCCACACGGGCGAGGTGCCAGACGTGGTCGCCCTCACCCACGATGAACGAGGAGGCGGTGTGGTTGACCAAGGGAAAGGCGCGGAATGGGTTGATAATGGTGGCCGGGGAAGCCACCTTATCCAGCAAAGCGGAGAAGAATTCGCGCTGGCGCTGCACGCGGTCGAGGTCACCCATAGCGGTGGCGCGGGTGCGCACGTACCCGAGGGCGTCGCGGCCCTTGAGCTTCTGGCAGCCATCTTGGAGATCAATGCCGGCCAGCGGGTCATTGATGGGTTCCTTCACGCACACGTCTACGCCGCCCACGGAGTCGACCACATTGGCTAGGCCACCCATGCCGATCTCGGCGTAGTGGTCGATGCGCAAACCGGTCGCGCCCTCGACGGTTTGGGCAAGGAGCTGCGGTCCACCGTAGGTAAAGGCGGCATTGATCTTGTCCATGCCAAAACCGGGGACTTCCACGTAGCTATCACGCGGGATGGAAACGAGCTTGGCCTTGCCGGTACGAGGGATGTGCAGCAGCATGATGGTATCGGTGCGGCCCTCGCCCACATCACCACCGGTGCCCAGTTCCGCCTGCTGTTCCTCGCTGAGGCCTTGGCGGGAGTCAGAACCGACGAGCAACCAATTGGTGCCGGCGGTATTAGACACTTGTTCTTCTGGTAGCGCCTCCACGCGGGTGAGGCGGGCATCGGTCCAGAACATGAAGACGAGGTTGAATACCAGCAGGACGACGAGCGCCAAGCCAACGCACCCGAGGGCGCGCTTGGCCGGATTGACCTTTTTGCGCCGGCTGTGCGGGCGCTGCCGGGGTGCGGGGCGCGGCGTGGTGCGACGAGGCGGGCGCTGCTGCGCGCGGTACTGGCTGGGGTAGCGGCTCGGTGTTGGCGGCGGAGTGCGGCGTGGGGGCTGTTGCTGTGGCTGCGGAGCGCGGAAGGATTGTTGCTCGGGTTCCACGCGCCGCGGCGCCGGGCGGGCGGGGGAACGGCGTCGAATGGGGCGGCCGTATCGATCCTTGAGGGGACGTCCATCGGCCCCAAGGACGAATTCAGTGGAGGAGTCGTCGCCGGCGCGGCGGGCCTCCCTATGCGGATCTCGTCCTGATTCAGTCATGCGCTATACCTTACAAGGAGCAGGGAGCAACGCCTGCTTCGCGACGTCCCCTTAAGGGCATTTTCACAGGAAGGAATAACCCACGAAGGCGACGGCGTCGATAAGAAAATGCGCCATGACCAAAGGCCATACCCGCCCCGTGCGGTGGTAGTAATAGCCGTAGATTAACCCCATGATGATATTGCCACATCCAGCGGAGATACCCTGGTAGAGGTGGTAAGAACCGCGGAGAATGGAGCTTGCGGCCAGCGTGGCTGGCAGCGACCAGCGGGCCTGGCGCAAGCGCGTCATAAGCCACATCACCACCACGGTTTCCTCCGCGAAGGCGTTGGCAGCGGCCTTGAGGAGGGAAACGGGGATTTCCACCCAGGCATTGGCGAAGTCGCCGGGAATGACCTCCTTGCTCCACCCAAAATGCACCGCCGCGAAATACAGGGCGAGTCCCGGGACGCCAATGAGGGCGGCAAGCCCTGCGCCTTCGAGCCAGTCGCGGGCGCGGTGGGGCCGGGGCACTACGTGATCCTTGGCCAGCAGGAAAAGCGCTAAGGCTCCATAGGAAAAGAGAACAGCGGCGGAGCACAGCTGTAGGCCCATATCCACCCAGGCAAGGGAGGACTGGCTGGAATTGAGCGTGACCGATTGCTCGTCGAGCCGCTGCGGGGAGGCCAGGGAATTGATGAGGTTCAATACCGCCCGCACCCCGGAAATGCCAAAGGTGAGGGTGAGGACGATGAGCAGCTCGGCGCGTAGGGACTTGGTCATGGGTGCAGGATGTGGGCGAGGCCGAGGAGGGCGGCGTCGGAAAGCGTAATGCCTCCCAGGTGTACGCCCACCGGCGGGTGATTGGGTACGGCCCACGGTACGGAAATGGCTGGCAGACGGGCCATGTTGAACAGGGAAGCCCACGGCGACCACCGGGTCTGGGCCGCGAAATTCTCCGCATGGGGCAGGGACAGGAAAGAACCAATACGCGGCGGGTCCGTGGTCAGCATTGGGGTGAGGATGGCATCGACGCCCCATTCCTCGGCCAGCAAGCCGGGTAGTCGCCGGACATGCGCCCGCGCCGCGGCCAGCTCAGCGGAGCTTACGCGCCGGCCCTGCTGAGCAATCCACTCGGCGTAGCCTGCCGCCGGGTTGAGCCCCGCCAAGCGGGAGGTAAAGGTCGTGCGGAAATGCGCAAAAGTGGCCCGGGCCTGCGGATACGGGGAGATGGGCACCACGGTGAAGCCGGCTTCCTGTAGGCGTTGGGCGGCCTCGCGGGCGGCGCGCAGATGGTGGGCATCGACGTTGGCATCACAAAACAGCGGCTCTACCAGCAGGCCGATGCGGGCGCGCGGGGTGATCATGCGGTGGCCATGCAGAAAGGCATTATCGGCCACGGTCCGGGTGATAAAGCCCTGCACACCCAGTTCTTTTCCTGCCGGTTTAAAGCCCACCACACCGCAGGCCGCGGCCGGCACTCGGATGGAACCGCCGCCATCGCTGGCGTGCGCCGCGCGCAGCAACCCCCGCGCGACCTGTACCGCCGCACCGCCCGAGGAACCACCCGGTGTGCAGCCGGGATAAAGGGGATTATCGGGATGGGGCAGGCCCACCGGTTCCGTATCCACGCGCAGGCCCAACTCCGGGGTGGAGGACTTACCGATGATGCGCGCACCTTGCTTCTCCAAGGCCTCAATGAAGGCATCGCTGTGCTCGGGGTAGTAAGTGCGATCGACATTTCCCAAAGTAGTAGGCATGCCGCGGACATCGCAGAGGTCCTTGGCGGAGAGGACCCAGCCGTTCAGCCGGCCGCGGCCGGAGGGCTCGCGGTCCACATCCAGGTAGGTGAAACCGTGCTCCTCGGGGGTAAGGCCGTGCAGATCCGCGCGGAGTTGTTCTACGGAAAAGTCCATAGGGCACCAGTCTAGTGGGCTAAGGTGACGTGCATGACTACCACCATCGCCTGCCTGGGGCCGGCCGGAACCTTTACGGAAGCGGCCGTGCATAAGTTTGCCGCGCACCTGCCGCAGGTAGAGACCATGCCGGTTGGCTCGCCTTCGGAGGCCGTGGCCGCCGTGCGCGCCGGGCAAGCCGAGTACGCCTGCGTAGCCATTGAAAATTCCGTCGACGGCGCGGTCACCACCACCTTTGATGCGCTGGTTGAAGCCGAACCAGTGCAGATTTACCGCGAGGTGGATATCCCCGTGGCCTTTAGCATCATGACCCGGCAAGGCGCGGGCGACATTGCGCGGCTGAGCACCCACCCGGTGGCGTTCCAGCAAATTCGCGGCTGGGTAAAAGACAATCTGCCGAAGGTAGAGTTCGTGCCGGCCAGCTCCAATGCCGCCGCGGCCGAGGCTGTAGCCCGTGGGGAAGCGGATGCGGCCGCAGCGCCGGCGCGGGCCGCCGAGATCTTTGGGCTGGAGACCATCGCCCAGGGCGTGGCAGATGTTGAGGGCGCCGCAACGCGCTTTGTCCTGGTGGGGCGTCCGGGAAAACCCACTGCAAGGACTGGCCAGGACCGCACTAGCGTCATCTTCACCCTGCCAAATGAACCGGGCAGCCTGGTGGGGGCGTTGCAGGACTTTGCGCACCGCGGGGTGGACCTGTCCCGGATTGAGTCGCGCCCCACGCGGGAGGCCTTTGGCACGTACCGCTTCTACGTGGATCTCATCGGGCACATTGATGATCAGCCGGTGGCAGAGGCGCTGCGGGCCTTGTGGTTGCGGGCAGAGGACTTGCTTTTCCTCGGCTCCTGGCCGGCGGCAACCCCTGCGGGCGAGCCACCGCGCGATCTGGCAGCGGCGGATGATTGGGTAGCGCGGGCGCGCAGGGGCCAATAATCTAGAAGCATGTCCGGAAGAATTATCCTGCTGCGCCACGGCCAGACCTATTCCAATATTTCCCGCTTCCTCGATACCCGCCCACCCGGGGCAGAGCTTACCGAGCGCGGGCGCGACCAAGCTACGGAGGTAGGCCGGGAGCTAGCGCAGTTGGTGGGCGAGCGCGAGGTGGAATTTAAATGCTCCATTGCCCTGCGCGCTCAGCAGACCGCGATGCTGGCGGCACGCGCCTTTGAGCAGGAGCGCGGTATGCCGGAATTTTCTCAGCGCGTTGACGTAATCTCCGGCGTGCACGAAATTTTCGCCGGTGACTGGGAGATGGACGGTAGCGAAGATGCCCATCGGTCGCACATGGTGGCTATGCGTGGCTGGTGCGATGGCGAGCGCGGCGCCGGGATGGAAGGCGGCGAGACCTTGGATGATGTGCTGGCGCGCTACCAGCCGGTGCTGGAGGGCATTGCAGCGCAGCTTGCCGACGACCACGATGTCATCCTTGTTAGCCACGGCGCGGCCATCCGCGTGGTCACCAAGCATGCCACGGGGGTTGATGCCGACTTTGCCTATACCGGCTACCTGCCCAATTGTCGCTTCATGGTGATGGAGCCCCGCGGCAAGGACTTTGGGCAGTGGACATTGACCCGTTGGGCAGATACGGAGCTCTAGCCCCAGCCTAGGCTGTGCAGCTCCTCTTCCTCGAGGCCAAAATAGTGGCCGAGCTCGTGAAATACCGTCACCTTGACCTGCTCTGCTAGGTCTTCCTCGCTGCCGGACCAGCGCTGCAGCGTCTTCCGGTAAATGAAGATCGCATCGGGCAAGAAACCGGTGTGGTCGAAGGTGCGGCGGGGCAGTGCCACGCCTTCATAGAGCCCGAGCAGCATCGGGTTATCGGGGTTTTCATCTTCGACCAAGATGACGAGGTTGCGCATGCGACGTACAAATTCCTCGGGGACCTGATCCAGCGCCTCGTTGACCATTTCATCGAAGCGCTCTTCCGAAACCTCCACCATTAGGGTGCTGGGGCTGGTGCAGGGGCGGCGGATTCGGGCGCTGGCTTATTGTCCTTATCCTCGCGCAGCGGATTGCGCTCAGGTCGCTCCTCCGGCGGCTTGCCATCGATAGTCAGGGCCTGACGGCCACCGGTAGCGGAACCGGTGATGGCAGAGAAGCCGCCGCCTGCGCGGGCATGCACGAGGAAGCAATTGACGGACTTGGTGCCACCATTCCATGAGGCCTCGGTGATAGAACCCCAGAACGGTTGCAGCGTGGATTGATAGAGCTGTTCTTCGCCGCCGAGGTAGTCCTCGGTAGCGGCGGTGCAGGTATCGGAAAGGAATTTGTCCATATCCTTGCCATCCGGGTAGCCATCAGGGAACTGCTTGCCCACATCAATGACGGATACGGTTTCCATCTGGTGCGGCTTAGCGCATTCAACGACGTGTGGAACCTGCTTGTCATCGATGGCCAAGCATTCGCCCGGCTTGGTGAGGTTGGCCTGCTCGGAGGCTTCTACGTTGCCGTGATTAAGCTGCGGTACGCCGTGGTCATCGGTGGTTTGCAGGCCACAGAGTAGGGTGCGGTCGCCGCGATCCCAGGCAGACTGCGGCGGGAGAATGGATGCTACGTCGTACTTGCCGTTGGGATCCCACTTGCCGTGCAGGTAGTTCACGGTGGCGGATTCGCACAGCTCATCGCGCAATTGGTGTTGGCGGGTAAGTGCCGGGCGAGTAGCATCTGGTCCGAATTCGCTGGTGGGGTACACACTTAAGTCTTCGGTCTTGGAAACCTCGAAGCGGTGCTGTTCGGAACAAGGTACTTCCTTGAACCCTGTGGCGGAGCCATCTTTCGCGATATCCCACGTCAAGCAGGCACCAGCGGCCGCGGCGGTGAAAGGTTCCGGTTTAGGGGCAGCGGTTTCTGAATTATCCCCGCTATCGTGCTGCTGGGCAGCGGTGGTCTCATCGCTGCCCGATTTCTGGGAGCTGATAACGCCGTAGATGCCCATGAAAACGGCCGCCGCGATTGCCGCAATCAAGACAATCTGGACGGCCACAGCGGAACGCCACGCAGGTGATTTCTTCATAAGGCCCCTAATCTTACCTTTTAACCTGGATGCTGGCTAGAGACTGTTCTCCCTAGCCACCCGGGTAGTCAGGCGATAGCGGTCGGTGCGATAAACTGAGGAGCACCACTCCACCGGCCTATCGCCCGAGCGGGAGTAGCGCACAATGTGGAGCAGCGGGGTGCCCACGGGGACGTCGAGAAGCGGGGCAGTGTCCGCATCGGCCGATATTGCAGAGACCGTCTGATCCGCATCGGTGATGGGGACATCAAAGACAGAATCGAGGATGGCGTAGACCGAGTTGTAGATGTCATTTTCCAAAAGGCTGGGCGCGAACGTGGAGTTATACCAGCCATCGTCGATGGAGTACGGTTCGCCATCGCCCAAGCGCAGGCGGCGCAGGTGAATATGTTCGGCGTTAGCGGGCGTATCAAAAAAGATGGCGGCATCCTCTGGGGCGCTACTGCGGCCGCTAGTAAGGATTTTAGAAGAGGCGGTGACGTCTTGGGCGCCCATCTCATCTGAAAATGAGGCCAGGTGGAGCCGGGAGACTAGGGGATTGGGGGCCACGAAGGTGCCCTTACCGCGGATGCGGCGCAATTTTCCGGCCGCGACGAGATCACCGATGGCGCGGCGTACTGTGATACGTGACACCCCGTAGGTCTCTTCAAGGAGCCTTTCGCCGGGGAGGGTATCGCCGGGTTTGAGGGTCGTGCGGCACAATTCTTCGAGGATATCGTGCAATTGGGCGTGTTTTGGAACGGGGCCGTCCGTAATAGTGCGGGCGGGGAGCTGAACGGCGGACATAACTCCATGGTAATTCGCTGGTTATTACCACCGCAAGGTGTTGTCAATACGCTAAACTTACATTCGTGATTGATCTCAAGCTACTCCGCGAAAACCCTGACGTTGTCCGTGCTTCCCAGGTGAATCGAGGTGAGGATCCCTCCCTCGTAGACCAGCTCTTGGAAGCTGATGAGCAGCGCCGTGCTGCTATTCAAAAGGCCGACGAACTGCGCTCCGAGCAGAAGGCTTTTGGCAAGAAGATCGGCCAGGCCTCCCCGGAAGAGCGCCCGGCTTTGCTAGAGGGCTCCAATGAGCTGAAGGCCAAGGTCAAGGAAGCGGAAGAGGCACAGTCTGCCGCTGAGGCCAAGGTGGAAGAGCTGCAGTACAAGCTGGATAACGTGGTTGAAGGCGCCCCAGCCGGCGGCGAAGATGACTTCGTGGTGATGGAAGAGGTCGGCCAGATTCCTGAGTTCGACTTCGAACCGAAAGATCACCTTGAGCTGGGCGAGTCCCTGGGCCTTATCGATGTCAAGCGTGGCGCTAAGGTAGGTGGAGCTCGCTTCTACTACCTCACTGGTGACGGTGCCTTCCTCCAGTTGGGAATGCTTATGCTTGCAGCACAGAAGGCGCGCGAAGCTGGTTTCAAGCTAATGATTCCGCCAGTTCTAGTTCGCCCAGACATTATGTCCGGCACCGGGTTCCTGGGACAGCACTCCGATGAGGTGTACTACCTCCCAGCCGATGATATGTACCTAGTCGGTACCTCTGAGGTGGCCCTTGCCGGCTACCACAAGGATGAGATTATCGACCTTTCTAACGGTCCGCTGCAGTACGCTGGCTGGTCCTCCTGCTTCCGCCGCGAGGCCGGCTCCCACGGTAAGGACACTCGCGGCATCCTGCGCGTCCACCAATTCGACAAGCTGGAGATGTTCGTTTACTGCAAGCCTGAAGATGCGGAGGAAATGCACCAGCGCCTTCTATCCATGGAAAAGGACATGCTTGAAGCCATGGAGCTGCCCTACCGCACCATCGACATTGCCGGTGGCGATCTCGGTTCTTCGGCGGCCCGCAAGTTCGACAATGAGGCTTGGGTTCCTACCCAAGGCACCTACCGCGAGCTGACTTCCACCTCGAACTGCACCACCTTCCAGGCTCGCCGCCTGTCCACCCGTTA
The DNA here is from genome assembly GCF_032821635.1 of Corynebacterium nasorum. Classification (NCBI taxonomy): domain Bacteria; kingdom Bacillati; phylum Actinomycetota; class Actinomycetes; order Mycobacteriales; family Corynebacteriaceae; genus Corynebacterium; species Corynebacterium nasorum. Next base: position 27,687 of record NZ_JAVBIE010000016.1, read on the forward strand.
CCGTGACGAGAATGGCAAGACCCAGACCGCAGCTACCTTGAACGGCACCCTGGCGACTACTCGCTGGCTAGTTGCTATCTTGGAAAACCACCAGCAGGCCGACGGCTCTGTCGTTGTCCCTGAGGCCCTGCGCCCCTTCGTGGGCAAGGATGTCCTCACCCCGCAGTAAGTCCGCCGTCGTCCTGGAGAGTTATGAACGCTGCGACGAATTTCCTGTATCGCCAGATCACTCACATTGGTAGGGGGGTGACTCTGGCGCAGGGATTAAAAATGCGCCTTTCGGGTGAAGAAAATATCCCCGATGAAGGCGGCGCGGTGTTGGTCTGTAACCACACCGGCTACATGGACTTCCTCTTCGGGGCCTTTTTGGCTTACCGCAAAAAGCGCCTCGTGCGCTTCTTGGCAAAGGCTGGCATCTTTAAAGCCCCACTAGCGGGTCCCTTGCTCAAGGCCATGCACCATGTGCCAGTTGATCGCATCGATGGCAATGCCTCAATGCGGCAGGCGGTTCGGCTCGCTAAAGAGGGCGAACTTGTCGGGGTGTTTTCTGAAGGCACGATTTCCCGCAGCTTCGAAATCCGCAGCATGAAAAGTGGTGCCTCCCGTATCGCCTATGAGGCTGGGGTGCCGGTAATCCCGCAGGTCATCTTCGGCTCCCAGCGCCTGTGGACCAAGGGGCATAAAAAGAATCTGGGACGGCCGAAGACTCCAGTCTTTATCACTGCCCTAGAACCGTACTATCCCACTGGTGATGCGGAAGCCGATACCGCGGAGATTAGGCGCCGAATGCAAGAGGCTTTGGAAGGGCTATGGGAACAGTACGAAGCTGAATTTGGCCCCATGCCAGCGGGCGATTATTGGGTGCCCGCCCGCAAGGGCGGCGGCGCTCCCACCCTCGAAGAAGCGGAGGAGCGGGATGCTGAAGTAGAAACTGAGCGCCACCGCGTACGCCGGCTACGTGATGATCTGGTGGGGCTTAAAGAACGCGTATCCGTCACCACGGTTGACCTAGTGCGCAACCGCATGGCCGCCGCCAAGGGGGATGAAGAGGATGCGCCCAAGACTAAGGCGCGCACCGCCCCAGAGACTTTGGATTGGATCAAAGCCAATCTGAACGCCGTGGTGGAAGAGGCAACACGTGGTTTGGATGAAGGCCGCGATAAGGTCGCGGATGTTATGGCGCAACTGAAATCTGATGTGGCGCAAACCCAGGCTTCCATTACCGCCAGCAGCAAAGAGATTTGGGCCGGTTCTAAAGCTGAGCAGGGCCTTTTGGCAGCAGCTACCCAATCCCGGCTTATCGTCTCGCGCCTGCCGCACCGCATGAAGGCTCAATTCTCCTCCATCCCGCGTGTGGTGGTAGCGCACAGTAGTGCGCTGAATTGGGAGGATGGGGCACTGACCCCGCGGTTGCGCAAGGCTTTTGCGGATATCTACCCGGCGGCCGAAGTTCTCATAGTGGTATCGCCCGCGGGCGATGTGGATGTCCCGCAAGCCGTGTGGACCATTGTCATTGATGAGGATGTTGCACAGCCACGCCTCGATGCTGCAGCAATGTCCGTTACTGCCGCCAGTGCGGCACAAGGCGTGGAGCGCATCCTAGAGGATCTGCAGGATGAGCCGGAAGAGACTCTAGTCTTTGCAAATGAGCCGGGGGATGAGGACTTCCTTGAGTGGATGCCGGTGGTGGCTTTGGAAACTGCCCCGATAGAGGTGGTTAAGGGTGCTCAAGCGGTAACCTACTCGGCAGAAAAGGCCGGAATGTCAGAGGTACTCGAGGCGATGGCACGTTTAGCGAAGAAATAGCGACAGTTTTTCGTCCGCTTTACACCCCCGCGAGGGGGTGGTTTTCTTTTTGGAAGTCTAAGTATTTTAAGGAAACTGACTGCTTACGGGCCTGAAACTTACGTGTGAGTAACCACATGTGTAACTCAAGTCGGTGACCCCTAACATATATTTTAGGAGATGAAGTCTCTGTAGCCCCGGTGCGATACTTTCCACCGAACCCATAATTACCTGCTTTTAGCTGTGCTTATGCCATCTCATTCACGGACCAATGGCCCAGGCACATGCAAGCACCAAGGAAGGAGATGCGGTCAGTAATGATCCAGCAAAGCAATCAATCCTTTAACCCTGAATACTTTGAAAATCTATGGAACGGGTACGCAGATGAGGACTACGACGTAGTCATTATTGGTGGCGGTTCCGTAGGCGCCGGTGCGGCAGCGGATGCCGCCACCCGCGGTCTGAAGACCGCCGTCATTGAGGCACGCGACTTCGCCGCAGGTACCTCTTCCCGCTCCTCCAAGATGTTCCACGGTGGCCTGCGCTACCTGGCAATGTTTGACTTCCGCCTCGTGGCAGAGTCCCTCAAGGAGCGCGAGCTCAACATGTCTACCCTGGCACCTCACCTGGTGAAGCCGTTGAAGTTCATCTTCCCGCTGACCCACCATGTATGGGAGCGCGTCATGATGTTCGGTGGATTTACGCTCTATGACCTCATGGGCGGATCGAAGAGCGTGCCAATGCAGAAGCACTTGACCCGTAAGGGCGTGCTGAAGGTGACCCCGGGCCTGAAGGATGATGCCATTGTGGGCGGCGTGCGCTACTACGACACCCTCGTGGATGACGCCCGCCATACCATGACCGTGCTGCGTACCGCCGCCGAGTATGGTGCCGATGTACGTACCAATACCGAGGTCATTGGCTTTGACAAGGACCGCGGCGGCCGCATCGTAGGCGCGAAGGTTCGCGATACCGCCACCGGCCGCGAGACCACCGTGCGCGGCAAGGTCTTTATCAATGCCACCGGTGTGTGGAATGACAAGATTCAAGAGATGGCCGGCGTGGAGGGCAAGTTCACCGTGCACGCCTCGAAGGGCGTGCACATCGTCGTACCGAAGGATGCGCTCGATGCAGAGGCAGCCCTGTGCTTCGTCACCGAAAAGTCCGTCCTCTTCGTTATCCCGTGGGGCGAGTACTGGATTATCGGTACCACCGATACCGATTGGGAAAAGGGTCTCTCCTTGCCAGATCCGGCACCAACCAAGTCCGATATTGACTACATTCTGGACCAGGTAAACCAGCGCGTACGCCGCCAGATCACCCGCGATGACATCGTGGGTGTCTACTCCGGCCTGCGCCCGCTGCTGTCCGGCAAGTCCGATTCCACCACCAACCTTTCCCGCAACCACGCCGTCGCACGCGTGGCCCCAGGCATGGTCTCTGTCGCCGGCGGTAAGTACACCACGTACCGCGTCATCGGTAAGGATGCCGTGGACCTGGCGGTGAAGGAACTGGGTACCAAGGTCCCAGAGTCCATCACCGAGCAAACCCCGATCCTGGGTGCCGCTGGCTACCATGCTCTAGCTAACCAAGTCCCATCTCTGGCCCGTCGCTACAACCTGAGCGAGAAGTTCATTGAGCACCTGCTCGGCCGCTATGGCTCTTTGCTGGGCGAGGTCCTAGCGCCAGCTACTGAGGACGCCTCCCTGCTCGAGCCAGTGCCAGGTGCAGAGTCCTACCTGTGGGCCGAGGTCCGCTACGCCGTCACCCACGAGGGTGCATTGCACTTGGAGGACATCCTGTCCCGCCGTCTGCGTATCGCCATCGAGTTTGGTGACCGCGGCGTAAATGCCGCCCCGGCCGTTGCTGATTTTGTAGCACCGCTGCTGGGCTGGAGCGACGCCGACAAGGAGCGCGAGGTATCCCAATTCAAGGCCCACACCCAGGCCGAACTTGAAGCAGAAGCTGCGGTAACTGACCGTGAGGCCAATGACATTTTGGTACGCGCAGGATCCGCCCGACCCACCCAAAACGAGGTATAAGTTATGACCGGATTTGATGCATTCCTGTGGGAGTTTATCGGCACTGCGTTGCTGCTCCTTCTAGGAAACGGCGTATGTGCGCTGGTAAACCTGCGCACCTCTGGCGCGCGCGGCTCCGATTGGGTCGTTATCGCCCTGGGTTGGGGTATGGGTGTCTTCGTCGGTGCCAGTGTGGCCGATCCCACGGGCGGGCACCTTAACCCCGCCGTCACCGTAATGTTGGCCGTCAATGGCTCGCTCGAGTGGTCTCTGGTGCCGTACTACTTCCTGGGCCAGATCCTCGGCGCTATCCTCGGTGCCATCCTGGCATGGGCTGCCTTCAAGCAGCTTTTCGACGCCAATAATTACGACGACGCCGGAAACGTCACCGGCGCCAATAAGGACACGAACGGTATCTTCTTTACCAAGCCGGCACATCCTAAGAACGGCTGGAATGCGGTGACGGAGTTCATCGCCACCTGCGTGCTGTTGATGTTCATTGCCTTCGGCCCCACCGGCGGCGAGCTTGGCCCAATGAGCTACTTTGCCGTTGCTTTCGTTGTGGTGGCGATCGGCCTGTCCCTGGGTACCCCTACGGGTTATGCCATCAATCCGGTCCGTGATCTGGGCCCGCGAATTGCTTATGCATTCATCTTGCCCATCCAAGACAAAGGCAGCGCGAACTGGGGCTATGCTTGGGTCCCCATCGTGGCCCCATTGGTCGCGGCCGTAGCCGTTGGCCTGTTGTCCGTTGCGCTCTAATTCCATCTTCGTATAGGAGACTAGACACATGACTAACAAGAAATACGTCGCCGCTATCGACCAGGGAACCACGTCGACGCGCTGCATCATCTTTGACCACAACGGCGAGCAGGCTGCCGTTGGTCAGCTCGAGCACGAGCAGATCTTCCCGGAAAAAGGCTGGGTAGAACACGATCCGGAAGAAATCTGGAGCAATACCCGTCGCGCCGTCGGTGAGGCTCTTGCCAATGGCGATATCACCGTGGAAGACATTGACTCGGTAGGTATCACCAACCAGCGAGAGACCACCGTGGTGTGGGATAAGCACACCGGCAAGCCGGTCTACAACGCTATTGTCTGGCAAGATACCCGCACCACCTCCATCTGTAAGGAGCTCTCGGGAGAGGAAGGCCCGGAAAAGTGGCGCCGCCGCACCGGTCTTTTCATCAACTCCTACCCGGCCGGTCCGAAGGTGAAGTGGATCCTCGATAACGTCGAGGGCGCACGCGAGCGCGCCGAGTCCGGTGATCTGCTCTTCGGCACCATTGATAGCTGGCTGTTGTGGAACCTCACCGGCGGTGCCGAGGGCGATGCCGGCCGTGAGGCTCTGCATGCTACCGACGTCACCAATGCCTCCCGCACCCTGCTCATGGACATCGAAAAGCTGGAGTGGGATGAGGAACTGTGCAAGGAGATGGGCATCCCCATGTCCATGCTGCCGGAGATTCGCCCATCCCTCGGTGATTTCCGTACCGTGCGTGAGCGCGGTTCGCTTTCCGGTGTGCCTATCCGCGCCATCCTGGGTGACCAGCAGTCTGCGATGTTTGGCCAAGGCTGCTTCCGTGCCGGCTCCGCAAAGAATACATACGGAACCGGATTGTTCCTCCTGCTGAACACGGGTACCACCCCGAAGTTCTCTGAGAATGGCCTGCTGACCACCGTGTGCTTCCAGCGTGAGGGCGAGCGCCCCGTCTACGCTCTGGAAGGCTCCGTGTCCATGGGCGGTTCCCTAGTGCAGTGGCTGCGCGATAACCTGCAGATCATCCCGAATGCTGCCTCCATCGAGAACCTAGCTCGCGAGGTTAAAGACAACGGCGGCGTCTACATTGTGCCTGCCTTCTCTGGCCTCTTCGCCCCGTATTGGCGCGCGGATGCTCGTGGCGTCATCGTGGGTCTGACCCGCTTTGCCAACCGCAAGCACTTGGCCCGCGCCGTGCTCGAGTCCACCGCCTACCAGACCCGCGACGTGGCTGATGCGATGGTGGCGGACTCCGGCGTGGAGATCACCGAGCTGCGCGTGGATGGTGGCATGACCATGAATGAACTGCTGATGCAGTTCCAAGCGGACATGCTCGGCGTGGAGGTACACCGTCCGAAGAATATCGAGACCACCGCGACCGGCGCGGCCTTCGCGGCAGGTTTGGACCATGGCTTCTGGGATGACCTGAGCGTTTTGGGTAGCCAGACAGGAGACATGAAGGTGTTTAAGCCGAAGCGCGAGAAGGAAGAGGTAGAGGCTCTCTACCGCGACTGGAAGCGCGCTATTAAGCGTTCCTTGGACTGGGAGGATGATAAGGAAGAGGATCTGGACTTCTAAGTCCTGAAGTAAACTCGCGGGTATGGAGAATTTCCCTGCCCGCGCTCCTCGCCTCATCGCGAGCGATATTGATGGCACCCTGCTGGACCGCAACCACCGTGTCCCGCGTCGCAACCGTGACGCCGTGGCGCGGGCGGTCCAACAGGGTGCCTATTTTGCGCTTTCCACTGGCCGGCCGTTCCGGTGGATAGCTCCCGTGTTGGAGCAGCTTCCCGTCCGCCCGGTGTGTGTGACTTCGAATGGGGCGGTGCTCTATGATTCCGCGGAGGACCGCGTGATGTCCGCCCACGAGCTTTCACCCGCAGCGTTGGCAGAAGTGGTGGATGTGGCCCAGACGGTGTTGGGCACCGTGGGCTTCGGCGCGGAGCGGGCAGGGGGCTCGCTTGCCGACGCCGTCGAGGACCTCTTCGTAGTCGAGCGGCACTACTCCGAAAACGCCCTCTTTGAGGGCTTCGGGGTGGTCAGCATGGGCGAGCTTGTGGGGCAGCCGGCGGTGAAGTTTCTTATCCGCAATACCGATTATTCCGCGCCGGAACTCTACGACCTTATTTCCCCGCACATTGATCCAGAATTGGCCCATGTGACCTACTCGATTAATGAAGGCATGTTGGAAGTTGCCGCACCGAAGGTTACCAAGCGTCGCGGCGTGGAATGGCTCGCAGATCATGCAGGCGTGGATCAGGCCGGGGTCATCGCCTTTGGGGATATGCCCAACGATATAGAAATGCTGCAGTGGGCAGGCTGTGGTGTGGCTATGGAAAACGCCCACCCGGAGGTTAAGGCGGCCGCGGATACGGTCACCGTGGCTAACCACCAGGCGGGCGTCGCAAAGGTGCTAGAGCGCTGGTTCTAGTCGGTGAAGATGTCTACCTTTTCCGTTTCGGTGTTGTAGACAATCTCGCCACCCTGGAACTTCACACGGATTTCCTTGCCATTCTTTTCCTCGTTGGAGGTAGGCAGGCCGAGCTTGGAGGCATTATCGCCCTCGGACCACTTCTTGGCAATCTCACCCGTCAACGCCTTGGTGCCGGATTCCTTGGAGGAGAGCACCACGCCATTTTGGAAGAGCTGGTAGAGGATCTTGCCGCCGTCGGTAGTATCCGGGCCGCCGACTGCCAGGCCTAGGACCGGACCGAAAGCGTTGAGGACGGAGGTCCAGGATTCCTTCAATCCCTCGTTGTTGGAGACCTGGACAACCTTATTGACAATCTCCGGGATATCGCCGGTGGTCAGGTTGCCCGCCACCTTCTGATCGGTATCAGGCTTCTGCAGGCGCTCATTGGCGATGAGCACGCCGAAGACGGCGGCAGCGATGCCGGCAAGGGCGGAGATAGTGGAGACCGGTACCTCGACCTCGCCAAGCGAGGACATGATTTCTCCGCCCACCTGTTGCGGGGTCTTGGGGGTATTTGGTTGCGGGGTCTTGGGGGTATTTGGCTGTGGAGACTCTTGCCAGTTCAGGTCCGTGCTGTTCTTGCCGGACTTGATGGCATCCGCCTTGCGCTTGGTATTCTTTCGAATCTCGTCCCAGTGGCGCGTGGTGTACTGGCCCGGGCAAGCCGTGTAGTGGAAATCGTTGTGGCCCGCGAAGGCCGGCACGGTGGCCGTGGTTCCTGCAGGGAACTTGGAGCCGTTGAATCCGCCGGAGTACAAGCTGGCCTTGCCCATTGGATCGATGCCAGAAATAGCGGCTTTCCAGCCGGCAATCTCCGCCACGGAGTTGAGCATCTCGCGGGAAGGCTCGGTTTCCTCGTAGTTGCCAATCATGGAAATGCCCCAGTTATTAGAGTTGAAGCCACCCACGTGGGCACCCTGTACGGCCTTGTCCAAGCCGCCGTAGCGGCCTTCGTAGATGGTGCCGAATTTATCCACCAGCACGTTATAGCCGATATCGCACCAACCCAGGGTCTGCGCATGGTAGTCGTAGGCACCGCGTACCTGTGCCGCTGCCTGTGCGCGGGTGTAGTTATTGGTACCCGCGGTGTGGTGCAGGGTCATGGCCTTGAGGTCATTGTCGTAGGTTGGCTCCTGGCAGCGCTTAGATTCGTCTGCTCCCCAGCCGGCGCGGGTGACTACCTTAGGCATGCCCGCGGTTTCTGCGGTGGGCTCGATGGCTTCGCCTTCTTGGGCGTTGCCGTCGATAAACACGGCGTCGAGATCCGCTACCTGGGTGCGCTCATCGGCCACGGGGGAGATATCGCCGACGTTGTACGCAAGCGGCGCGGGGCGGTTGGCATCAGCGCCCTTGGCGGCCTTGTCCAGGAGGGAGTCTTCCTTCTTGTCGAGGTTGGAACCGGTCACGAGGTCAACGTTGGCCATGGAAACCTGCACATCGTTGGTATCGCCCACGAAGATGAGTTCGGTGCCGTTCTTGCCCTCGGTGTAATTCATTGCATCCATGGGCAGCCACTCGCTCCAGGAACCGTCCTGCTGCTTGGAGCGGACGAAGGAGTTGATATCTCGCTTGCCCTCCCAGGTGACGGCGAACATGTTGAAGGTTTCGTCGCGGTGGAACTGCTTGACCGCGCGGCGGCTTTCGCCGTCGCCCTGAGCGGCTACGGCTGGGTCATCGACGACGATGGATTCGCCGTCACTGAAGCTAGAGGAGGAATTTTTGACCTCAATGGGACCGCCGTTGGCGGAGTCTTGGGTCTTGAGAACTTGCTGTCCGCCGAATGCGGCCGTCACGGCGAGTGCGATGGAGGTGACCGCCGCGATGACGGGGGTGGACCATTTTGACCTGGTGGGTACTAGTCGACGTCGTTGTTGCACTGTTATCTCCCTAGGGTTGTGCAGCTGTAAAAACGGTTGCCAAAAGTTAAGAGTTGATAGTGATGGTACGTTTGTGGCTTCTGTGAAATCTGTTGCGACACGCCGATGCGCCGTGTCAGCTGCCGTAGTGCAATAAAGTGGAGGCCATGACTTCTTATGACCTCATCGTTGTTGGCTCTGGATTTTTTGGTCTAACGGTTGCCGAGCGCGCCGCTAGCCAGCTGGATAAGAAGGTGCTCATTGTGGAGCGCCGCAATCACCTCGGCGGCAATGCCTACTCCGAGGCCGAACCCACCACCGGAATCGAGGTGCACAAGTACGGCGCGCACCTCTTCCACACCTCTAATAAGCGCGTGTGGGATTACTGCAATAAGTTCACCGATTTCACCGACTACCAGCACCGCGTCTTTGCCATGCACGATGGCACCGCCTACCAATTCCCGATGGGTCTGGGTCTTATCAACCAGTTCTTCGGCCGCTACTACTCCCCAGATGAGGCCCGCCAGCTCATCAAAGATCAGGCCGGCGAATTCTCCCCGGAAGAAGCGCAAAACCTGGAGGAGAAGGCCATCTCGCTCATCGGCCGCCCGCTATATGAGGCCTTTATCCGCGATTACACCGCGAAGCAGTGGCAGACCGACCCGAAGGAGCTGCCGGCCGCGAATATCACTCGCTTGCCGGTGCGCTATACCTTCAACAATCGCTACTTCAACGACACCTATGAGGGCCTGCCGGTCGACGGCTACGCGGCATGGCTAGAAAACATGGCTGACCACGACAATATTGAGGTCCGCCTGGATACCGATTGGTTCGAGGTGCGCGATGAGTTGCGTGCCGAGTCCCCAGATGCGCCCGTGGTCTACACCGGCCCATTGGATCGCTACTTTGATTTTGCCGAGGGCGAGCTGGGGTGGCGCACCCTCGACTTTGACTTGGAGGTGCTGGATACCGGCGACTTCCAAGGCACCCCGGTGATGAACTACAACGATGCGGACGTGGACTACACCCGCATCCATGAGTTCCGCCACTTCCACCCGGAGCGTAAGGATAAGTACCCGAAGGATAAGACGGTCATCATGAAGGAGTATTCGCGCTTTGCCGATAAGGGCGATGAGCCGTACTACCCAATCAATACCCCAGAGGATCGCACCAAGCTGGAGGCCTACCGTAAGCTCGCCGCCCAGGAGTCGAAGGATAATAAAGTTCTCTTCGGTGGCCGCCTGGGTACCTACCAGTACCTGGATATGCACATGGCTATCGGTTCAGCGCTGTCCATGTTTGATAATAAGCTCGCGCCCTTCTGGAACGAAGGCAAGGCTATAGAGCAGGAGCGTGGCCACTAAGCGCTATGCTTGATCACCTCTGAAGAAAGGAGGTGACGGCATGGCTGACCGCCGCATGTGGAAAATGTCGCCGGAACGGCTGCAGGAGCACCTGAAATTGCGTAGCCGCGCAGCGCGCATTCCCGATAAAAAGAAGGAACAGTCCAAGAAGGCCTGCCGGAACTCCCGGCGGGCCTTTCCGCTTTCTTGGTGCAGAAAACTATTGGGTTATTCCCAACCGTTTGACTTAACCCATCGTTAACTATTAAAGTTAACGCCAGGTTAACAGTTAGCAAACGGGACAATAATCCGAGAAAGGGGATAACAATGAACCAGTTTGAAACCCTGCGCCAAGATCTGCACGAGAACTACGGCCACGAGTACACGGCCGCGGAAATCGATGCCAAGCTCGATGAGGTTATTGCCAAGCACACCAAAAAGGCGGAGCTCGATGAATTCGTGCCGCTTTTGGTGGAGCGTGAGGTGCGCGACTACTTCGGTGCTCACCGCCTGCACGTTCGCTTTGCAGCCGGTACTAATAATGCGCTGGCCCAAGCCGCGGCGGAACTGACCCGCAAGCACGCCGGCGAAGCCCTCTTTGTAGATACCGCCGTTGCTCACCCAGAAAACGAAGCGGAAGGCCACCTTGCCCACGTCATGAACGAGCGCGGCATGGGCGAGGCCCCGAATAAGTACCTCGATGAGGTGCGCACGGTAGCGATGCCGGATTACATCGTGTTCTTGGGCCGCGAGGTAGAACGCGATGAGGCAGGCAAGGACATCAAAATTTGGGATATTCCTGCCGCGGATACCGTGGAGGAGGCGCGCGAATTGGCTGATGACCTCGAAGCCCGCGTACTCTACATGCTCAATAAGCTGGGCATTGATCCGGTAGCCGAACCGGTCAACGCCTAGAAGCGATATGGGTCGGGCAGCTGGGAGGAGACGTTATTATTGGCCACCCAGAAGCCCGCAAACCTATAGGGCATGTAATGCGTGCCCATGCCGGGGCGCCATTCCGGCGTGCCCAAAAGCGGGGGAGTTTTACGGTCGCGCTGCGGATATAGCCTTTCTGGCAGCGCGCCCACCATGGGGTGGTAATCCTCGAGGACGCGAGCGAAGGCGGAGTCGAAGTCTTCCCGCGACAAATCCTGGGACAGCTCATTAATGCGCTGCGTTATCTGGCGCAAGCTGGCGTTGTCGGGCTGGCGAGAGAGGGCCGCTTGGGCGTCGCCAAGCAGCCATTGCACCTCGCCCGCGCGCACTGCAGTATCGCCGGCGCAGAAATTTTCCAAGGAATCTATCTGCGCTGCGGCCGTATTGATTTGCTTGAGCGCTTTGTATGCCTCCTTAATGGAGACAGCGTGCAGGGAATAGTCTTGGATGTTCTCCAGCGCCTTGAGCGTCGGTCGCGCATCAGTGTACTGATTGACCAGAGAGCGCCACTGTACCTTCAGGTAGTCGCCCGCCAAGGGGGAATGCAGGGCGTCAATCCGTGCCTCCGTGCGCTTGATGAGTTCCTCAGCCCCGTCGCGAGCGCCCTTAATATAATCGAAGCGCTTGCGCACGCGGGCGCGGCGGATGAACAAGTAGGTAATGAGGCCGGCCGCGCCCAGAACCACGAGCACCATAGTGGCTGCGATGAACACGGACCACGTGGGCACATCCTGCGTATATTGCCGGCGCACGGTGGTATCCGCGGCGGCGCGCGTCGCCAGGATCATGCCGACGGTATAGTCATCGTCCGCCAGCGCCGGCCGCATCTGGTCCAAGATGCCATCCACGCGGCCCTCGTCATAAATCTTGATGTCCTGGCACACCTCTGTGCCGCAGTGCACAGCCATACTATTGGGCTCAAAACCTACCGCGATGACGAGCACATTTTTCTGTAACCCACTTCCGCTAATGAAATGTGGATGCTCGCGGGCCAAGTCATGGGACAGAGTCCGGGAAAATTCTTCGCCCGAGTTCGGATACGTAGCGTAGACGACCTCGTGCACGGAATCCGGAAAATGTATGGACTGCGCTTGCGATTTGATGGCATCTTCGTCCGAATTGCTGAGGATTTGGGCGTGGTCCAGAAACTCCACCGCGGGCTTTTCCTCTGCGATAGCGGCGGGCGCGCTGGCTACAGCGAGAAGACCTACTGCTGCCGCGCAAGGAACCCATCTCATGATGTTCCATCTTACGGGCTCCGCGTGTAAACCGTAGTACTTATGCAAAAGCAACTACGCTAAATCGCTGACTACTGTTTATACCGTTTGGAGAATCGAAGCTATCGTGACTGCCAACAACACTCAGGCCCATGAGCCCCTGCAGCGCATCCTGCTGCCTAAGCGCGGCGAGCCCTTTGATGTGCGGATGCTCTACCTCATCGAGGCCGAGCAAAACCGCGAACGCCTCAGCTGGTTTAACCGCACCTCCGTCACCATTCCGGCCGGCGAGGAAGCATCTTTTGAAACATACTTCAACGCCTTCCCAGCCTCCTACTGGCGCCGCTGGTCCCAGCTGCGCTCCGTGATCCTCAGCCTGGACATTGAGGGGCAGGCAAATATTTCCCTCTACCGCTCCAAGCAGGATGGCCAGCGCATTTCCGTGGCCAACCACCTGGTAGGCACCGGCCACCATGAGTTCGAGCTGCCACTCAAAAACTTCGAGGACGGCGGCTGGCTGTGGTTCGATATCACCGCCGAGCAGGACACCACGCTTGCCGACGCCGCCTGGTGCTCCCCCCACGCCCCCGGCCCGCAGGTGCTGCCGGACGGCTCCGAGCAGCCGGCCCAAGACAAGCGCGTGGCGGTAGGCATTCCCACTTTCAACCGCCCGACCGATGCCGTAGCAGCCCTTAAGGCATTGGCCGAGGACCCAGTAGTCGATGAAATCATCGACTTCGTCCTCATGCCGGACCAAGGAAACCAGCACCCTGCCGATGAGCCAGGCTATGACGAGGCAGTCGCTCACTTTGGCGAGCGCTTCCGCGAGTTCCGCCAGGGCAACCTAGGCGGCTCCGGTGGCTACTCCCGCATTATGTACGAGGCGCTGGAAAATACCGATTCGCCCTTCATCCTTTATATGGACGATGACATCGCCATCGAACCGGACTCCGTGCTGCGTGCGGTTCAGGCGGCCCGTTACGCCGCCAAGCCCATTATCGTCGGTGGCCAGATGCTCAACCTGCAGGAGCGCTCCCAGCTGCGCACTACCGGCGAGCAGGTTAACCGTGCCGATTTCATGTGGGGCGCGGCGCCGCACGCCGTCTACGATCACGACTTTGCCAAGTACCCGCTGCGCGCCATCGGCACCCGCGAGACTCACCTGGATCCCAAGAAGTACGATTCCCGCGCGCTGCACCGCCGCGTTGACGTGGAATACAACGGCTGGTGGATGTGCCTCTTCCCGCGCATCGTGGCCGAAACCAACGGCCAGCCGTTGCCACTGTTTATCAAGTGGGACGATACCGAGTACTCCCTGCGGGCAGCGCGCAACGGATTCCCCACGGTGACCTGGCCGGGTGCCGCCATCTGGCACATGGCCTGGGCTGATAAGGACGATGCCATTGACTGGCAGGCCTACTTCCACCTACGCAACCGCCTCATCGTGGCCGCGATGTACCACGAGGGACCGGCCAAGGGCATTACCAAGTCCATCTTTAAGTCCACCCTCAAGCACACCATGTGCATGGAATACTCCACCATGGCCATCCAGATTGAAGCTATGCGCGACTTCCTAGCGGGGCCGGACCATCTCTTTGACATCCTGGAGTCCTCGCTGCCGCGCATCGCGGAAATCCGCAAGAACTATTCCGATGCTGTTATTTTGGAATCCGCAGATGAGCTGCCCTCTCCCACCGGCGCGCCGGGTGTGCCTACGCGCAATATCGGCGGCCGCCTAGCCAAGATTAAGAAGATCCCGTGGGCCATCAAGGGCCTCAAGCACCTCGTGAGCAAGGAAGACGCTGCGCACCACGAGGCGCCTCAGCTTAACCTCACTCCGGACGAGGCCCGGTGGTTTACCCTTTCCCGCGTGGACTCTGCCACCGTCTCTACCGCAGGTGGCACCGGTGTGGCCTTCCGTAAGCGCGACCGCGACTTGGCCAAAGACCTCGTATCGCAGACCCGCGAGCTACTGAAGGAGATCGAGGAAAACTTCGATGACCTGCGCGCTGAATACCGTGCGGCGCAGCCGGAACTGACCTCGCGCGAGTCCTGGAAGAAGGTCTTTGATGCCCAATAAACTTTCCGTAGCAGAATCGCGCGTCCTCGAATCCATCCAGGGTGCGGCCTTTGACGTGCCCGGCGTGCTTCCTACCGCCCGCGGGCTGAGCCACTGGGGCGAGCATGCCCTGGGCTGGATGGGCAGCGCTGCGGTAGGGGCGGGCGTCGACAAGCGCCGCCGCGAGGGCTGGATCCGGGTGGGCGCTGCTGCTTTTCTCGCGCACGCCGCTAGCGTGGTGCTCAAGCGCATCGTGCGCCGCAAGCGCCCCGATTATCCGTACGTGCGCGTGGGGGTAAAGACTCCCTCCAAGCTATCTTTTCCCAGTTCGCACGCGACCTCGACTACTGCATTCCTGGTGGCGGCGAGCCGCCTTACCGGCTGCAAGGCGCCGCTTCTCGGCGTGCCAGTCATGATGGCATCGCGTATGGTCCTCGGAGTGCACTACCCAACAGATACGGCAGTGGGTGCGGCCATCGGCGCTGCTACCGCAGAGGTCGTGATGAAAGGAATGAAGCATGAGTGATGATGGAAACCAGCACTTTTTCCATTCGGAACCGCACACCTCTGGCGTAGATACCGGCCGCAAGCGCAAGCCGCCGAAGAATCTTGTCGATGGCATGATTAAGGCCCTGCGTCCCAAGCAGTGGGTCAAAAACGTCCTCGTGCTGGCGGCCCCCGCCGCGGCCGGCGCCGATGCCCTATTTCACGGCCGCGTGTTTGTCGATGTCCTCTTGGCCTTCGTCGTCTTCTGCCTCGGCGCTTCCTCCATCTACCTGATCAATGATGCGAAGGACTGGCGCGAGGATCAGGAGCATCCGACCAAACGCTTCCGCCCGATTGCCTCCGGCGTGCTGCCCATCAAGCTCGCCTATGTCATGGCCGTGGTGCTCATCTGCTTGTCCATCGGGCTATCCTTCCTTGCTACCGCTGGCCCGCAGCTGGCAATTGTGATGGCGATTTATATCGCGTTGCAATTGGGCTATTGCTTCGGTTGGAAGCACATGCCGGTGATTGATATCGCCCTGGTTTCCTCCGGCTTCATGCTGCGCACCATGGCCGGTGGCGTGGCTGCAGGCATCGAGCTTTCGCAGTGGTTCCTGCTGGTGGCGGCCTTTGGCTCGCTATTTATGGCCTCAGGCAAGCGCTACTCGGAGATCCTTCTTGTGGAGCAAACCGGCGCGAAAATCCGCAAGTCCCTGGAAGGTTATACGCCTACCTACCTGCGCTTCGTGTGGACGCTAGCCGCCACCGCGGTGGTTATCTGCTACACCCTCTGGGGCTTCGAGCTTGCTAACGATGCCCAGACCGGTGGCGTGTGGTACCAAGTCTCCATGGTGCCGTTTACCATCGCCATCTTGCGCTATGCGGCCGATGTGGACCGCGGCCAGGGTGGCGCTCCGGATGAGATTGCACTGGAGGACCGCACTTTGCAGGTTCTCGCTTTGGCTTGGCTCGCTTGCATCGCCATGGCGGTGTATATCATGCCGTTGTTCTAGACACAGCTGAATCGATATAGAAATTTTCCGCGGGGCTGATAAACTTTCTTCCCGTGCTTAACACCGACCACAAGAGTATCGCCCGCTGGAGTACCCCGGCGGTCGTTCTTGTGATCGGTGTTTTATCTTTGTGGGGCGGTTTTGCGCGCCGCTGGATTTCCGATGACGGACTCATTGTCCTGCGCACCGTGCGCAACCTCGAAGCCGGAAATGGGCCCGTGTTCAATATGGGCGAACGCGTAGAGGCCAATACCTCCACGCTGTGGCAGTACCTCATTTTCCTGGTGCGCTGGGTGACCCACGCAAACCTAGAAGGCATCGCCATTTACTTGGGGCTCATTCTGGCGGTCGCGGCAATGGTAGTCGGTACGGGCGCTGCGGCAAGCATGCGCACTGGCGCCGTTCTTCCGGCCGGCGCGCTAGTGTATCTGGCCCTGCCGCCGGCCCGAGACTTTTTTACCTCTGGCCTGGAATGGGGCTTGTGCATCTTCTATCTCGCTATGCTGTGGCGGCTTTTGCTGCGTTGGACGCGCCCGCGCCGCCACTCTGGGAGCAATAGCGATGCCTATTGGCTCGCCTTCTGGGCCGGATTGTCCTGGCTGGTGCGCCCAGAGCTCGCTTTATACGGCGGTCTGGTGGGAATCGTGCTTCTTGTATCCCACCGCTCGTGGAAGATTCTTGCCGCCGCGGTGCCGCTGCCGTTGGCCTATGAGATTTTCCGCATGGGCTACTACGGTCTACTAACCCCGCACACGGCCGTGGCTAAGTCTGCGGCTGGGGCCGAATGGGGCAAGGGGTTTACCTACCTGGCGGATTTTGTCGGCCCATACTGGCTCTTCCTGCCGCTTATCGTGCTCGCCGTGGCAGGTCTATGGAAGGCAAATCTGCGCCCCACCGCGGTGCGTTCTACTGCCACCGCTATTTATCTCTTTGAAGGCACTGCGCTCATTCACACGCTCTACGTGCTGCGCGTGGGAGGAGATTTCATGCACGGCCGCATGCTTTTGCTCCCACTTTTTGCGGCACTGCTTCCCATTTTTGTGGTCAGCGTTCGAGTATGGATAGCCTCCGTTTTCTGTGCGGTATGGGCGCTAGTTATCGTTCTGCGCGGACATCCGGTGGACCGCAGCATCTACGAGGGCGAGATCTCCATCGTGGATGAGCGCGATTTCTGGACCTACGCGACCCAGCGTGAGAATCCTCCCAGGCGAGCCGAAGAATTCCTCGGTGCCAAGTTTATGGAGGACTACCAGGAAGGTATCGACGAGCTGGAGGCCGGCGACGCCATGACCTTCCGCTATATCAAGGGTGAAGATAGGTTTTCGTGGATGGCCGCCCCCGCAGATCCCTCGCGCACCGACCCACCCACCGTTTACCTGCTCAATTTGGGCCTTTCTTCCATGAATGCACCGCTGGATATTCGCGTGCTGGACAATATTGGACTCAGCAATCCTTTGGCGGCGCGCCAGCCACGCATCGAGGGTGGGCGCATTGGGCACGACAAGAGCTTGGACATGTCATGGCAGGTGGCAGACTCTGCCGTCGATATTGACGACGTTCCGGCGTGGATTGATAAGTACGAGGTTGCCAAGGCTCGCGCCGCTCTTGACGACGCCGATTTTCAGAAACTCTTCGCTACCTACAGGGATCCTTTAACTTGGGACCGTTTCTGGAAAAATATTAAATTCTCCCTGACAGACGGGCGGACCCTAGCCTTCTCCTCGGATCCCTCGGACTACCTGCACTAATTCCTTCAAATGCAGACTTTAGGGCCAACCTAAGTTACACTAACCTGTGACATTGTTATCGATCCGTGACGTTAACGATATACAGGGTTCGGACGATAGAGCTTAGTGACAATCACCGAGTAGTTTGGAGGAGAAAGATGACTGCTTCCATCAAGGGTCGCGTCCTATCAGTCATCATGGCAGTTGCCGTAGCTTTGGGCCTAGCCGTCGTGGCGGGGTCCCAGCCGGCAGAAGCAGCCAACCGCGACTGGCTGCGCCGTGACGCCACTGGTACGTGCGAGTGGGACAAGGTTGCCTGGTGGGTCCAGCGCTGTGACGTTTGGTCCCAGGCCATGGGCCGCACCATCCCGGTACAGATCCAGCCCGCAAAGCGCGGCGGCAATGCTGCCCTCTATTTGCTTGATGGTCTCCGTGCCACCGATCGCACCAACGCGTGGGTAAACGACGTCAATGCTGCAAGGACCTACGAGCCGCACAACATTACCTTGGCTATGCCGGTTGGCGGTGCCGCTTCCTTCTATGCTGATTGGCAGGGGCCTGCGACCTACGATCTATCAAACCCCGTTAATTATAAATGGGAGACGTTTCTGACCAGCGAACTCCCAGGCTATCTGGAGCGAAACTTCGGCGTTGCACGTAACAATAACTCTATTGCGGGTTTGTCGATGGGCGCTGGTGCCGCGCTAACCCTGGCAGCGAAGCACCCGAATCAATTCCGGCAAGCGCTGTCTTTTTCCGGTTTCTTGACTACCACTGTTCCGGGGGCACAGACGTTCATGCGTCTGGCTATGTTGGATGCTGGTGGCTTCAATATCAATGCAATGTACGGATCGCTGTTTAATCCGAAGCGTTTCCAAAACGATCCGCTGTTGCTGATCCCTCAATTGCGTAACACTAATCTATATATTTCTTCGGCCTCTGGTATTCCTGGTCCTGGGGACAGCCATTATCTGCCAGAGCATCAAGCCGCTGGGGCAGCCTTAGAGGTCGGGTCTAACGTGACTACTCACGTGTGGGAAGGTGCTGCGCGGCTGCAAGGTCTAAATCCGACTGTAAGCTACCCAGCCCAAGGCCTGCACAACTGGGAACAATTTGGTTATCAGCTTAATCGCTCTAAACCTCAAGTTCTGAACGTGATGAACGCGTGGTAGCGCAGTAGTTCATTTACTAGAGTTGGTTGTTTGAACAGTGTCCTTATAACTAAAGGCCGACAGCTAGAGTTGAAGATCGCAGTACAATCATGGTCTCGCTATATTGAATTGGTATGAATCTGAATGGCCCTACGGGGGTCGCCTCTTGCCACATCTGATTGAGTGGACACGGGTATGGTTCTACGCGACTAGTCCGATTTTATTTGCGGTCATAG
This sequence comes from Corynebacterium nasorum, assembly GCF_032821635.1. Taxonomy (NCBI): domain Bacteria; kingdom Bacillati; phylum Actinomycetota; class Actinomycetes; order Mycobacteriales; family Corynebacteriaceae; genus Corynebacterium; species Corynebacterium nasorum. Next base: position 46,750 of record NZ_JAVBIE010000016.1, read on the forward strand.
CCATCAAATTGATGGAGCAGTAATAGCACCACGAGTTCCGCCGTTTCGCCTTGTAGCGTGCGTACCAGATAAAAATTTCCTGTGGGATACGAGATGTTTTGAGGAGAACTTGGCTTAAGGGTCAAAATGTGTGTCTGGCTCGGCGTGTCGCTGGGATTGGATTTGGCCTTTTTGGATGCCGATTGAGTGGGTGTACTCGGTGTCGATACCGTTGTCGTAGAGGGCTGGTCGTCCTGTTTCGTGGTCGGCTTGGTTCTCGGTGTGGGTCAGGATGGATACTTTGGCGAGTTGGTCTTGGCCCCAGTGGGACTGCTTGGCGATGCGTAGTGGCTCGTCGGGCAGTTCTGCTTTTAGATAGAGCCACCACTCGAGCATTCGGCGTTGGCGTTCTCCGCGTCGTCCGCGGTTTGTTCTCGCTAGTAATTTCAACTGGGGGTTGATTCCGCCTTCGAGACTATTGGTGGTGGCTTATATTCGTGAGTATCAACGACTCCTTCAGGCGGGGTGAGGTAGACAAGCAGCAGGTCGCTACGCCAGGCTGTTGTAGGCCTTGCGCACGTTTGCATGGGCCAACGTATGCGTTCAATGGACTGTTTGGGGTCTTTGACGAGGGTCTTTTCCTCTAACCAGGTGCGGTAGACCGAGGCGAATCCATTCAGTTGTGCGCCCCATTGGCTGGCTTGGTCGATAGTGGTAATGCGTGTGAGTTTGGGTGCCAGTTGGTAGATGGGGCACCCAGCATCAGTACGTGGACGTGAGGTGGTATAGCGGCGTATCACACGCTGAGCATGCACCAGGCAGCGTTGGATGACAGTGGTAGGCCAGCACTGTTTGATGGCGCTAGCAGCTCCTTGCTCGCCGTCAATGACGGCGATTGAAGGCGCTGATATTCGTTCCAATAACTGTATGTAGGCATGGGTGGTTTCGCGCTTGGACCAGTGGCAGGCAATGACGTGGTCTAGGGTGCCGGCCACGATTAAGCATCTGCTGGCGGTGTAGGTGCCGTCGATAAAGACTTGGTCATAGATCCGCCCGGTATGACCGACGATGAGGTCGGGAACATCTACAAGCCAGCACCAGCTAAAGCGTCGTTTCGTTGTTGAAGCACTGACACCATTTTGTGTAGCCAAAGCTTCCAGTGAAGTTGTGGAGATGCAATGTTCGATGAACTGGCTCAATGCGGCAGCTTTGGTGACATCTGGTCGGCTTTTATTGACTGAAACTCCGCAGGCCTTACACCGCCTTCGGGTAGTTCCTTTGCATTTGGTATCGCCGCCGCAGTGGCAACGTGGTCGATCCTTTGGCATTGGGCCACCAGACCACCGCCTATTACCACGGGTTGGCTACCGCATCGTGGATTTCGCATCTGAAGCTCAGATATACGCCCGCGAAGCATATATCCTGCGAAACCCTACAGGTCAGAATCTAAAAATACCTGATCTTAGACAGGGCCTGACCCCCGGAAAGTGGACACGTCGGGGGTTAGCTATGCTGCTCTAGTCAGTGTAGCTGAATTCTCGGCTTCAAAGACGTCAGGAGCTGAAAGATTGCACCAGGAGTGCCGTCGGC
>NZ_JAVBIE010000017.1:0-31099 GCF_032821635.1 Corynebacterium nasorum
CATGTCGCGTGGGTGCAAAATGAGCTCAACGAAACACCCCGACAAATCCTCGGCGGCGCAACCCCACGTGAAATACTTAACGAACTATTCAAGCGTGGCGCATCCACCGCTTGATTCCGCCTCTCCTATCTGCTGTTTTGGTTTTCCGGTTTTGGGGTGTGAGTAGAGGTGCTGGGCTCTCTTGGAGAGCAAAGTCGATGAGGTTTCAAAAATGCTTTTCACTCGCCCCGTTTCGTGCAGGGGTGGAAGGTTGCCGGCCTGACTTAGGGGCTACTGACTTGTCGAATGTGTCGGTGCCAGGTGGTTGGGTTGCTGGATTAGGAGTTAGTTGATCCGCCGGATGGTTTAGTCCACCTGAGTGTGTATCGGTAGTAAAAACGTCGTTGAATGCGGCATCCGGGGAGAACAATTTTGGCTATGTCGCAAATTTCTTTCAGCGACTTTTGTGGTTTTGAAGTCTTCATACCGGGATAATATTCTTCACGATGGACTTTACTCATCAAACGCACTGGGATGACGAGTGCCCCAGAGATGAACCAGTCGGCCGCAGTTTTGTTGGAGGCAATCCCTATCACGAATAGTTCTCCTCCGGGTGATAGGAGTTCTGCGAGCCGTTTGAGTGCCGGTTCGAGTGGGAGGTGGTGGAGTGTTGCCACTGCCGTGATGAGATCGAACTGCTGTCCTAGTAGTTCTGGGGCGTCGAAAACATCGCCGAGAATTACAGTTGCGTTTGGGACGGTGGCCAGAAGGGCCCTCGCCTGTTTGACTGCATGGGGGTCTGAGTCTATGCCTCTTACGTCATGGACTACCTCCGCGAATTTGCTGACTAGTAGTCCGTCTCCCGAACCAACGTCAAGGACTTTCGAATCCGGCCCCGGGGCAGCGGCGAGCAGTTCAGAATGGTAGGCCGTGTTGTGATTCCAGCGATCTGTCATGGCATGGTCAATTTTACCGAATTGGATGGAGCTGAATTGTCAGAATCCTGCAAGCTAACTATTGGGACAATCGTTCCATTATTAATTTGTAGTTCACTTGCCGCCGCAACAGACTCAGAGGAAGCGCAAGATGAGGCGTCCTGCGTTGCGTTTCGTCTATTTCGGTATTTTTTAAGAGACTGAATTAAGAGTGGAAAGGAAATGGTACATGACTCGGGCCGGTTGAATTGCGTTGGGTTATTCCCGGTGGAGTTCGGGACAACCCAGGCGCCTTCTAGTTCGATGGTTCCACTGGCGGCGAGGGTTTGGATGGTGTGCATGATGCTTGCGATAGCTGCAAGTTTGGTGTCGAAATGGTCGAGGTGTGCTATTAATTCCTGGAGTGTGATGGGTGCAACTCGGGGTCTACGGGGTTGTCTTCCAGATTTGTATTCGCGGAATGTTTTTGACCGTAGGCCACGACGTCGTTGCTACGAAGTCGGTGCGCATTCCCGATGGTCGGTAGGGCCTGACACCCTCCGTATGGCTAGCCCTATAGGCTATGAACTGCATACTTTATCTCTTACCCTCGACACAGAGAGCTTTCTGTTGCTCTACCTATTGCTCCGGTTGCGGGCGCGCTGTAAGGCGGTATGGTTTTGGGTGTCCGCAGCGCACCTCCCCCGGCGCATAGTCGGACGGAAGGAAAATAAAAAAGCCACAATCCCCCCACAGGTGGCTTCTCCCCTAGTGCTTCCAACGACGAGAAGCACTAGGGGAGTTTCCTTTATTGCGCGCTTTCCAGCTTTTCTTTGAGGCTAGTGGCTAAGTCTAGGAGTTCGTCTGGGTTATCTGCGGGCCTCTGCTGAGACAGGTTCCGTTGTGCTGCGTGCACAAACTTAGCGAGTGTGCCGGCGTCGCGGGCCAGTGGGGAAGTGGCAGGCAACTCCGCTTGTATTGCTTGCAGGTGCTTGGCAGCACTGTTGGCGGCGTTTAGTGCGTACTCGTAGTCTCCAGTATCCCCGTGCGCCCCAATAAACAAGGCGCACAGGTGCGTGTCTTGGGCTTCATGAACAATGTCGGCCATTGCCCGCTCCTTAGTCATGCCGTTTTCCAAGTTCTTTTTATTTTTGTCGAAGCCTTCCACGCTCTTCCTAAGTTAAGGGTTTGAAGAACAGTAAGCATCATGATCCAACCAACCCCCTCTATGCCGGACTCTGGTTCCGCACCAGTAAGAAAAGCGACTGTGATTACAAGCCCCTGAACAATAAAAATTATTGAAGGGAATTTCACTTTAGCGGCCCCAATGAACAGCCCTATTCCGACCACCAGTAGGGCCAGGAAAGCCCCTATGAGCAAGTCGCCACCGCTCCTTTCGTCGTAATATTCAACCAGTTGGAACAGTGCAAACAGCGCAACTTGAATCACGATTAGCGCCCTTGTTCGATAAAAGCTTCTAGTGCTTCAGCCACAAGGGCCTGCAGGGTGACGCCGCGCGAGCGGGCCGCATCAGTCGCTCGAGCCTTGAGGTCAGCAGGCACGCGTACGTTCATCGATACAAGCGCGGGGGGCGTGGCAGCGGCAGCTCCAGGGCGTGGAGGGTAGCGACTTGGACGTCCTCGATGGTGTAGTGCTCGCCTAGGCGGTGAGCAGCCTCCGGGGCGAAAGACTCCAGGCGGGCGCGGGCAGCTTGGGCAGCGGGTGAGGGCGGACGTTTACGTGTAGACATGATTTCATGTGTACACATAGGCGAGCTAGGTTGCTACTTTTTATTACTACCGCGCTAGCTAGCTTGCTATCTAGCATTCTTTCTAGCACCTCCTCTTTCTCCAGGACGCGGGATTTTCCTACGGAAGTAAACTCGCGTACTTCGGTAAATCGCCTGCATAAGGCGCGCTTTGTTTCTTCTGTTGCCGAGGGGTACCAATCCCATGGGCCGTCATTGGATAGCAGGTAAAGCGAGGTATATGCGGCCTGTCTATCCGCATACCGTGCGGCTAGCTTGCAGGGGTAGGGGTCGCTCATGGTGAGCAGCTGTGACACTGGGAGCTGACCACGAAATTCGTCCAAGATGAGCACGTCATGCGCATCAGATCCATCAAAAGCGCCGCTATTGTAGTAGGTGGCGCGGTAAATATCGGCCCAATCCGCGCTTTCTAGGGCACTGCGAGTTTTTCCAGTTCCAGTAGCGCCGAAAAAGCATTTTACCTGTACATCGCGCATTTTACGGCCCCAGGGTTCGGCATTGCGTGCTTCAATTAGCGTCTGGCATTGGCGCTCGAATTTCCAAGCGTTTTCGTTGCTAGCTAGCAAGCTAGATAGCTTGCAGTTAGAGGACATGATTTCTTCGCGAAGCTCCTCCAAGTCAGAGCGTTGACCTTGACTCTCCTTGAAGTCGATTTCGCCTTTGACCAGCGGCAATTCGCCTTGGACTCGCGTTTTTCCTTGGTCACGTAGGCTACTGCTTCACGAGCAGTTCCGCCCCTAGGCTCCAGATGTGCTGTCGGGAGCTTATTTTTTAGCGTGCTAAATCGTATCGGCTGGTCGTGGGATAGGTATATCTGCCAGTGTAAATAGCCGCTTTTCCCTTTTCTAGCTGACCAAAATATGCCGAGTAGCTAGCTAGCTTGCTTGCTTTCTACTTCGTCTCTGCTAACACCTTTGTCTCCATCTGCGGGAATCGTTAGCAGCCAGTCGCGTGTTCGCTGGTCAGAGTGGTTTTGGTGGTGCTGTTGCAAAGTTGGGGCAGTAGGAAGAGCGAGGTGAAATAATCACAGCCATGGGTATCTTCTCCGGTTGTCATTTCCCCGTGACATCATTCTGTGGGCAGTGCGGTGGTACTGCCGCTACGGGGTGAGCTACCGCGCTCTGGAGGAAATGATGACTTCAGCGGGGCGTGCCGGTCGATCACACCACGATCTACCGCTGGGTCCAGAAATACGCCCCTGAGCTGGACCAGCAAACACGGCGGTACCGGCAGGTACCTGACTGGCAGGCCAGTTCCTGGCGGGTGGATGAGACCTATATCCGGGTCGGCGGCAGGTGGTGCTGCCTCTATCGGGCGATTACCGCCGGTGGTCAGACCCTGGACTTTTACCTCTCTTCGAAGCGAAACGTGGCCGCAGCGAAGTGTTTCCTGGCCAAGACCCTCAGATCCAATGCGTCAGCCGGGTATCTCAGAGTGATCAACGCCGATAAAGCACCCTGCCTAGCCAGGGCAATCGCCGAGTTGAAGTCAGAGGGAATCTGCCCGCCAACAGTGGAACACCGGTAGGTGAAATACCTCAACAACATCCTGGAAGGCGACCATGGTCGGCTGAAGCGGATCCTCGGGCCGAAAGGCGCGTTTAAGAACCGGACATCTGTATATCGGACGTTGAAAGAGATGGAGGCGATGCACTCCTTGCGGAAAGGGCAAGGCGCGATGTTTGCCAACAGGCAACCGAACCCGGACGCGGTGATCGTCAACCGGGTCTTCCAGAATATCTAAGCAGGCTGGGCCATAATGCTGGCCAGGCGACGAAGAAAGGAGTGTTCGCGGTTCTCCACCCAACTTTGCAACAGCACCCTATCTGTTACGGCTGGCGGGTCGTCTACATCGTCACCGTACTGATCGTCCTGACGGTCGCCGCCTCACATGAAAGCATTGCCGCCAAATGTGTCCGTGCCTTCTTTGCCGTGTTGTGTTGGTCGGGTCCTGCCGCGCCGCTACATGGAGGGCCGCGGCATAGCAGGCACGACAGGAATGTGGGTCAGGACAGGTGCCCGATGGCGCAGCGAATGTCAGTTGCGACGAGGTCTGGCTGCTCCCAGGCAGCGAAGTGCCCACCCTTAGCGGCTTCGGTCCAGTGCACGATCTCGTCAGTATTCTCCGCGATGCGGCGCACTGGTCGACTGATGTCGTTGGGCATGACCAAGATGGCTGTAGGGACGTCGGACTTGGAAAGAGGAGCGGTCCAGTCGGGGCGTCCGTACTTGTAGTAGCGAGCGGCCGATCCCGCCGTGCGGAAGAACCAGTAGATCGACACTGCGGTGAGCATCTGGTCGCGTCCGAGAAGTGCGTCAGGGTTCTCCTCGGTGCTGGTCCAGTCGTGGAAGCGCTCGACCATCCAGGACATCTGTCCGATGGGCGAGTCGGTCAGTGCGTAGGCCAGTGATTGTGGGCGGGTGGACTGAAGTATGGCGTAGGCGCTCAGGTCGTGCTGATATCGGATGCCGCGCGCGACAGCCTCCGCTTCGGCCGGATTAGACATGTCAGCGGTGTCGCGGGTAAGGCCCTCGCCACCCAGCATCCCTGTGGTGTGAATGCCTGCGACCGCTTCAGGATGTTGGATTCCCAAATTGCGAACGATTCCGGATCCCGTGTCGTAGCCGTGCGCGAGGAACCGGTCGTATCCGAGCCGGTGCATCAGGGTGGCGAAGGCGTCAGCGACGCGGCTTACGGTCCAACCGTTCGCGGGGCCGGAGATCCCGAACCCTGGAATGGTGGGGATCACGACGTGAAAGGCCTGTTGATCTTCTCCGGGATCCGTGAGCTGAGGCAGCATGTCGAGGAAGTCTACTGGTGTGCCAGGCCAGCCATGCACGAGGAGTAAGGGCTTGGCTTCAGGTTGTTGCGAGAGTTGGTGGAAGAAGTGAATGTCGTGTCCGTCGATTGGAGTCGTGAATTGCGGCACGGCATTGATGCGGGCCTCCTGGGCGCGCCAGTCGAAACCGTCCTTCCAGTAGGCGGTGAGCTCCTTGGCGTAGTCAAGAGGAAGTCCGTCAGCCCAGTCATCGGTGGGGCCTCGGTCGGGCCAGCGCACGGACTCAAGTCGCTGCCGCAAGTCGGTGAGTTCGCTTTCGTCAATGTGGAGAGTGAACGGTGAAATCTGTGTCGTTGTGTTCATGCCTACAACTTAATCAGCCCTTGTGGACACAGGTTGGCCACAAGTCCAACGATCAGTCAGATTAGGGCATAGTCGCCTCAATTAGTCGCTTGCCCCAGGCCTGCAAATGATGCCTGGCCTCTTTGGGCTCGTGAACCTTGAATGGTGCACCGATGCTGGTGAGGCCGAAGGCGACCCAATCAAGCTGATCTGCGGCGATCGTGACGTTGCAGGACCCCGGGCCGGTCGGCTCGATACTGGCATACTCACCAAGAACCTCTTCCGCTCGCGCAGCATTCGCTTGGACGGTGGCGCGCACCAGGTGGAGCGACCGCGCGGCGGTCAGGCCCTCGGACAAGAACGTCGAAGCATCGCCGCTCGGGAGTTGCCGTTGGGCGAAGGAATCCCCAGTCGGTTGTGCCTCGGCGATGCGATCCACGCGGAATAGTCGCCAGTCCTGCCTCAGTAGGTCAAAGGCGACAAGGTATAGCAGACCCTCCCGCGAGACGAGGTCGTGCGGTTCGACTTCGCGGGTAGACTTCGCTCCACCTGCTGTGCTGTAAGCAATCAATATTCTTTCGCTACGGCGGGAAGCAGTGGCGACGGTAGTGATGACTCGCACCTCACTGATGGGACGTCGTTTGCCGGGCGGCGAGGAGATAGTAATGCTCCGTAGGGCCTCAACCTGACGACGTACCTTTGGCGGAAGGACCTCCATGAGCTTCACCAGCGCGCTCACCGTCGCATCGATGTCGGAGTCGGCTGCCTTGGCGGTTGCGTAGGTCAGTCCGAGCACAACGACCACCGCCTCGTCCTCAGAAAGCATTAACGGAGGCAACGCGGACTTACCCGTTAAGGCGTAGCCCCCACCGGTTCCTCGGCTCGCGCTAATCGGATAGCCGAGCTCCTGCAGAGTGGTCACGTCACGGCGTAGTGTGCGTGGGCTAATCTCCAAGCGTTCAGCCAGTTCAGCCGCGGACCACAATCGTCCCGAGTGCAACAAGGTCAGCAACTCAAGAAGGCGCGTTTTGCTCGACATGGGTCGATTTTATCTGACTGTCCCGTAGGTGTTAGGACAGCTTGTTGAATGGATCTCTCAAGGCCTGTCGGGGGCTCTGATCATACGAGAGAAAGAGATACTTGGGAGCACCTTCGAGTGGGGCCCGCATCGATCAACGTCTCCGGTCAGTACACGCCTACAACATCGCCCAGGCTGTTGGAGCAGATAACCGCGAGCCAGAGATGCCACCAACCCGTGATCGCCTGACGATGGCTCGTCGCGTGCGTGGTTATGTCCTCGGCAACAAACGCTCTAGTAGTTCAGGAACGTCCATAGGAGGCGCTGGAAGCGCCACAGCCCGCGAGCGCAAAGCGCTGGCCACCATGGGGCGCAAAGGCGGCCAGAAAGCCGCAGAACGATGGAACGACCGCAACAGTGACTACGCTCGGTCTGCATTAGAACGGCTGGAGGGGATTCAACGCCGAAAGAAGGTGAAGGGGCAGACCACTAGAGCGCAAATTCAAGCGATCGTAGGTCAGAGCATTCTTGAAACAGGAAGAACCCCTACACGTAAAGAGATAGCCGCTGAAGTTGGCTGTAATCAACGGTTACATGTGTCGTCCGTCTTGGAGAGAATAAGAATCAGAGCACGATTCTAGAAATAAACCCTTGAGGGTATTTTTCGGCTGTAAAATACAGTGAATTGGTGCAGGACAAAATTTTTGCGCATTGAAGTGTGGAGTGTGGAACGTGAACGCTGAGTGGAGCTCATCAGCTTTCGGGGGGTATATGAATTCTCTTTTGAAGAGATATTTTGCTGAAGAAAACCTGATTTCCCCCGGGGCTGTCGAGCTTAGAGCGGCTTGGAGAACGCCTCGATTCGTCTACTGCGTATTTTCAGTAATGTCTACGCGAGGGCTTGCGTATCTTGGCATGGAATTGCCCCCAATACCGAGTACTGGGGGCGTCTCTTCGGAGGAAGATACTGCTGTAAAAGGTTGGGCGGATAAACTTGCTGGAGACCCATTTGCCGGGGACTTGGACTATGGATCAGGAGATAAAATTGACTGGCTTGGGGAAGTCAGCAACAACGTTCCTCAGCATTTTATGGAATTGAGAAGGATGAAAGCAGACAGAAGAGTAGACGCAGAGCTTTACATTCCGCTAACGGGTCACGGCTAACCTTTTCTTAGGTCTTATCGGATTTATTTTTGATGAAAATCATTAGCACAAACAAAAGTGACCCTAACTGCTCTAGTTAGGGTCACTTTTCTTGCATCATGATTTTACGATTTAATTACGCTCAAACCGTAAACGGACGTCCGTAGTCAATGTACTCATTACTCTTTTCCTGGAACGGAGCTAAAAGGTAGCGGCTTTTCCAAGGGCAAGGAACTCTCCACAGATAGTAATCATTACCTACATATCCGTCTTCCCGTAGCACTCCTTCTGTCTCAGGGCGGGGGCGTACAACTCCAATAACCTTTTCGGGGACAAGGGCTCTACGACCTACTGGATCTGTCCACTGGAAATCATGTTCCCATCCTTCGTCAAAATCACACCCATCAAAATAAACTAATACCTCACTCGGCGAACTGAGAGAATGGGGAGGGTTCGCTATCGGAATTTCCTCGTACCAAATGTCATGGTCTACTTTTTTGCCTTCATCAATCCACTCGAGAATCTCGTGCTCATCAAAACTGGCACCTGCAAGAACCTGGATTGCACTACCCTGGATTGCACTACCATGCGAGTCTAGAAGGAAGCGTTTGACGTAGGCGAGATAAATATTAGATATATGCATTAACCGAGTCCTATCTTTTAAAGGTTGCCAGGAATCTTACATTCAACGCGAGTCGGATTACTATAAGCCCTCGCATAATAAGTTCCCGTTGAGGTAACAATTGTTCCTTCAGTTACCCCGATAAATGAGGTTTCGACGTTTCCAATGCAATCTTGTTCCACGTCAAGCAAGCTGTAGCTTATAATTCTTCCCGACCAACCGGGGTGCATATTAGGCATCCACCAAACAAGGATCAGGCCCGTTTTCCGTCAGTCAGATAATGAAGACGACGGTTCTGGCCGTGTCGGGTAGCAGCTATTTACGATGACCTGATGGCGGATACGAATCATCTCGCATTAAGTGGTCAAGTACCTTCGTGACAATAATCAAGAGGAAAATCCTTTATTCCTGCATCCATATTTGATTCGAAGCATCATTAAAATCGAGCAAGTCGTTCCATGTAGAAGGAACGAAACTTTTCCTATCTGTTTTCAACCAAGTGATACGATCCGGATCCTCAAAATCGAGTTCTCTAAGAAATGATTCACCAGCAATTTCGTACGCCCATAAGTCGTGGACATTTTCATACTCAACCGAGTATTCTCGAAAAGTTCCCTCAGGGTGGAAGATGGCTTCAAACCCCACAAAGGCTGTACCGTTAGGTGTTTCTACTTTCAAAATAATGTATAAGAAGGTATTAATCCAAGCAGCGGCGCCATGGAACCTTGGCAATGATGTGGCGGGTTCATCCCTAAACCTATTTTCACTCAAAGCATCCTTATTAAGGATCTCTGCCAAGGAAAACGCGGCAGCCTTTAAATCAAAATGATGCTCTGGGGTTACTGCCATTTCCATAAATCCAAAGTGGGAATATCTGTACTAAACCAGCGCCACCAGCTTCTTGTCCGACGGGATTGTTCCAGCGGACTCAATGCGGATAGTGAAATACTCACCGTCGGGAACGAAGATGACAACACCGTGCGGAAATTGGGCTCCCCACTCGCCGTTGTCCTCTCTCGCAGAAATCTCCAACGTATCCAGAGACTTGACGAGCATGGGAGTAGAGAAGGTGGTGATGTCTTTATATGAGCTCATTTTGCTCCTACTTTACAAGAGCTTCTTTAAAGGAAAATCCTTACTGATCCAGATTCTTTCCTTGGCACGCTCATTTAAGTCCTCATAGTAGCTTAAGAAATCTCCGATGGACTGCGCCTTTGCATCTGCAGCTTCCTTTCCTCCAGCCCATACAATTTTGTCCGGCTCGGAAAAATCTGCTTTAAGGATTGGATAGTCGCCAGCTAATGTATCGAAAACAATTGACTCGGCGATTTCTTCGTATAAATAAGGTGACCATACATAGCGCTGGTAGCCAGCCTCATACCCTACAATTGCCGTCCGTTTTGGGGCTTTAACACGGAGGGTAAGGGCGATCTCGAAATGAGAAGGACATTGCACTATGAATAATGGAGCTATGTCTGTCTTGCTTTTATAGCTGTTTTCGTCAGCTATCCATTTGTCTAGTGCTGCCGACAACTTTATTGCTAATCGGTCAATATCGATTTGTTCGATATCTATCCACATAGATTTTCCATTCTTCACTTCAGAAGTTTTAGTTACGCATACGCTATTCCCCAGCGATGTCCTCAAAGTTAGGAATTGTCGAGCTGAACCAATCAGGAGCTTCTATCCTTCCATCAGTAGGATAGAAAGTGTTCATGCCACGAGTTTCAGTAGCATAATCTGCTGGAACCGTCATCACAGTTGGTGCGCATTTTAACTATTTTCCGTTAAAGCATGCTGCTGCCGCTTCATTCGCTAGCATCTAAGGATTACTTTTCACTAGGCAAGGTACGACGTTTCAAGGAAGTCCTCAAGACTCCAATAGTCAGGATCAAACCACGCAACGCACTCGTTGGTTTCGATAGCGACTAATTGGTCAGGCAGGAGGATGAGGAAATCATTTATCTCAGTGCGGATACCTTGGCGTTGTAGCTCTTGTGCGACTCGTTCGGTTCTCGCCTGTGGGGTCTCGGCGGGGCGACGATTAAGGTCAACGCCATAGAAAGTGTCCGTGATTGGCGTCTCCAGGTACTTCATTTCAACGGTGACGCATTTACCGTCTTCCACGCAGCACACAATCTTGCGGCCAGGATCACCAGGCTCTAGTGTTTCGATATCGACCCAGCCTTCAAACTGTTCCTCATACGTATCCGCAGCTAACTCCGAGTCATAGCATGCTTTAGTGGCCTGGTTCACCGTCATTCCAGGTTTTACGGGCAAAGGGCAGGTACCTTCAATATTCATTTTCTCGATGCACTTCCTTCTTCGTCGGTTGTTTAATACGTCAAGGCATTTGGTTAGGCTGTCGCGTAAGTCAGACTGCACACTCGTGTGATTGAAATTGGCTAGCTACCCCCAGTAAATAGCTACAACTTTGCCGAATTGGTACGACAATGCGATTGTCCCATTGTCGTGGGGAATGGTTATGCCGTCACGGTCGTGTTCAAATTCGATCCCCACATCTTTTAGGGCTCTTACAAACTTTCGGCTTGACAATGACAGTGGGATATCAAGGAAGCTATCTGACTCCCGTGCGTCTAAGATTTCTATTGAGGTAATCAATCCGGCAGTCTCGTAGCTTTTAATGGCGTAGTTGATCCCCCCGATCTCACATTTGCCAAGAACCTGACCCGTAGTGTCCATTTTGAGAAATGAGATGTCTAGGTATCGGTAATCAGACAGAAGATTTTCGTAATATGAAACAGGTACAGACAGCTGCAGCGGTTCAGGTACCTCAAAATTGAACTTCATTTTCTACAACTCCTTGACGCAAGATGTTTATCTTCTCGATCCTGCCTTTTGGAAGATCCAACTTAGACGAGGGGATATTCTTTACAGTCTAGGCTGCAAGTGTGGCGTAGTTTGGCTTCATTGTTAGATTGTCTGCCGCTCGGCTGTTTCCGATACGGAAGTCTTTGCTTAGGAAAACTCGGGCTAGAGCGTCGTCAGTAATTCCGGAATAAGAATCTAGGGCTTGGACTAAGAAGACACAGTAAGTCTTATTTAGGACGGAGTCTTCCGCTTTATTAATAGGGTGTATCACACTGACACACCCTCTATCACGTAATCTATGACTATGGGAAAGCTGATTGGGGAGCGACATGTTTCCGTCATCCTTTTTGAAGGATTCGAGGTGTTAGACGTCTTTGGGCCGGTGGAGCTTTTGAGTCAGGTTCCGGACATACGTATAAGTTTTTTAGGAAAGGAAAAAGAGCCCGTCCAGAGCGCCCAGGGCGTACGTGTCTTGACAGATCTGCCTTACACAAACCTCGAGAATCCGGATATTCTCCTGATCCCCGGGGGTGCGGGGACGCGAACCCTAGTTCAAGACACCACCTTCCTGTCCTGGTTAAAGGAAACGGGACAGCGCGCCGAGATGGTGGCATCGGTTTGTACTGGTTCAGCCCTACTGGCAGCCGCGGGGCTCCTTAAAGGGCGCCGAGCAACGAGCAACAAGAGGGCATTCGGTTGGGTTTCTTCCTTGGATGATGATGTTGAATGGCAATCTCAAGCCCGTTGGGTGGAGGATGGAAAAATATGGACATCCTCGGGCGTTGCGGCGGGTTTGGACATGACTGCCTCGCTGATCCAGCACCTCTTCGGTGCAGAGGCTTTTGAAGAAGCGACCACGCTAGCAGAATATCAGCCACAAACAGACAGCACTGTCGACCCCTTCGCCGATATTCATGGCCTCATCTAGTTCACCTTATAAAAAGCCCCAGCTGGCCTACCCGACCCCCGCAGACGCACCTCATCCCAAGCCAGACAGTCGACGACGCCCATGATAGACCACGGCCGACGGGCAGGTGCACGAAAAACGCCCGGGCAGTGGTGTTGTTCTTCATCGTGGGAGTCATCGGTGCCGCCATCGACTTCGGCACCGCACACTTCCTCGAAACCTCCGGGGCAAACGCCCTGATCAGCCGGGCAATCAGTTACATCCTCGGCAGCCTGTTCGCCTACTACGGCAATAGCGTTGTCACTTTCTCCGGCAACCGGTCCACCACCGAGAAGCTGAGGCCTTCATCGTCTACACCGCGTGTTTGATCATGGCGGTGCTGGTCAACAAGCTCGCCCGTATCCCGCTGGCGGATTTCGAAAACACGGTTTTCCTCTCGTGGGTGACGCAGGCAACAGTCACCACCCTCAACTTCATCCTGTAGAGCAAGTGGGTGTTCACCAGAGAAAACACCTCACGGTGAGCGCATTCCGCTCCGGCAAGCACCCCTCATCCTGCCCGGCAGGGCAAGGTGGGAGAAGGACTGTCGGGTTAGACGTCCATCTCGATCGAGGTGGGAGTTCCGTCCCTCTTCGTCTTGACCGTCACGGGGTGCCCACCGAACATGTACCCGTCGTCGAACTCGACACCAACGTTTCCCCTGTGGGGAATGCTCACCACAGTCGGAGTCAGCTTGGCGTAGACGTCCTCCACCCCGAGTTTCGGGGCGGGTGTCGGCCTCCCTTCCGCCTCGGCCACATCGTGGCGCCACCGGTTCGCGGCCGGAAGCGCTTTTTCGGCCCCCAGCATGCGCGCGTTATCGAGGTACTCCTGGGAGAGGACGTTGTTGATGAAGTTCAGCGCCGACTTGAACTTCTTCGCCATGTTCCCCTGGCCCGCGAGGAGCAGTTCTGGCCCCTCGTACCACATACTGACCTTGACGCCGAGGTCGTCCGCTTTACCCTCGAAAGTCGAGAACGTCCGGTCAAGGACCAGTTGTCCGATATTGGCCTCCAGGATTACCGGTTCGGCAGTCTTGGCTGAGAGTTCTTCCATCTCTGGGTCGGGCAGCGGGTCAAGCATTTCCCAAATGGTGACGTAGGGTTCCTTCCTGATATCGGAAAAGAAGTAGCTACCCCGCGCGCGATACACCTTGAACGGCTCCAGATCGGCGATTTCCCGCGGATCCCAGAGCGTCTTTCCCTGCCGGGTATGAAACAGGTGCGGGTAACGCACATGGATACTCCCGGTGGTTACTTCCCCGTCGGGAAGTAGCCGGAGAGCCACACCAGGCATAAGCATAAGTTGGAGTTTGAGCTTGTCTTTGGCGCAGTCATCATCCACGACCCTCTTTTCCGGCACCGAGGAGACGATGAAGTGGAATTCGACTTCCTCTTCCTTAGCGCTCCTTTGCGTAACAGGGTCGTCGGGAAATTCCTCGTAAAGCGACAGCATGCGGCAATGGTAACTCACCCCACGTGCCCCCGCACCGGAATTCATGGCGGCGGGACCCGACACATGTTCGCCCCCGCGCACCTCCGATCCCCAGCCGGCCAGGGGGCATGACCGGGGTGTTTGTTACTGTGTGTGCATGAACCGACACATAGTGCCCGCCCTCGCCCTCGCCGCCGCCTGCACCACCGTCGGCGCCTGCTCCACCAACCAGGACACCGGGGACAACCCCGCCACCGGGGTCTCTGCCTCTCCGACAGTCGACAAGGGCCCCGTCGACCCCCACACCACCGTCGTCGACGACACCGCCGCCCCGCAGGGCTACAGCATGGACAGCATCAACCAGATGATCCAGGACCAGGAAGCCGAAAGCCCCGGCATCAACCAGGACATGGTCTCTATGGCCCAGGAAGTCACCGCCGACCCGGCCGAATGCGCCGCCTTAATCCCCACCGGCGTGACCTACATCTCCAAAATCGTTCAGAACCCCGACGCTATCGCGGCCCGCGACTTCACCAACGAGTCCACTGACGCGACACTCAGCGTGGCCGTCTCATCCGACCCGCAGCTGTTGAACCACCCCCGTGACGTGTCGGTATGCGAGTCGATCACCAGGACCCTCGCCGGCGGATCCACGTCCTATACTGCGGCACCCATGGAGCTGCGCGTCGACGGCGCCGACTCCGTCACCGCCGCCGAGGTGACCCTGACACAGTCCTCCTCCCCCCTTTCCGGTGACAACGGCTCCGTCAGCCGCATCGCCTATGTCGAGATCGACGGGGCCACCTACACCGTCTCCGGCTCCCCCGAAGTCGCACCCGAAGATTTCACCCGCATGGTCCAGGCGCAGGCCGAGAAAATCCGCCAGCGATAACACACCGCGGGTCATGCCCGCCCCGCTCCCCGGGCACCGGTGGCGGGCAGGAGACGTCGCCTACCGCCAGGCAAGGCTGACAGGGTCCCACACCCCAGCCGCGGTGGCAGGATCCCCGCCCAGGATGGGGTCCAGTTCAGTCACCACCGCACCTAGGGACTCTCACCGCAATTCTCCACGCTGCTTACGGAGTATATCTTGTGCTTTGCGCAGCGCAGTCTCGTTCGATTTCGCCAACTTGGAGGAAGACTTCAGTGCGTGAAAGAACTCTTCTGATTCAGCCCATCGCGCCAATTCGTCATACGAAAATTCGGACGCATCATCTTTTCTATTTATAGTCACTTCACCTGTGCTTTCGTCGACACATACACAATGTGTTCAAACATGCTTCATTTGGGGGTTAAGGGTTAAAAGAACCCTCCTATCCGTGCTCTCACGAGCGGCATAGGAGGGTGGGGTATCCCCACTGATGTGGGGCGTGGGTACGTTGCCGAGCAATTGATCCTGCCCATTTGCGAGCTATCCCCACTGACGTGGGGCGCGCCCAAAATCGGCCAGGATTCGCTGTCATCGACAGATACCCTGCCTTTTCAGGCTGGCAACGAGTATACCAGGTTTCACCATCTGCGAGTAGTTTAGGACGCTTCCTTCTGCAGGGAGTGGGGCAGTGTGCTGCGAACACCTAGTACTATGCCGCCTTATAGGGTGTCTGCACCCGGAAAATGCTTCGGCAGGTGGTTAGCTTCTACATTTGCTACATATGCATACAGGTACATCCGTGCATACACGTAGAATGATTTCTTCTATCTTGATACCTATCTAGCAGGCACATTTTCCCTAAAGCGATTCGTGCTGGTGAAGTCCGTGGGGGTCGCTTTGCGACTTTCTCTTCGGGAATACTGCTAAGTACCTTCTAACTTTGAAGGGCACAAGTTACGGGTTGCGACGTTGAGGTTGCCATCCGTTGGTAAGCATTGTGGGATGTCGGGTTTAAGGGTTTGGTCCGGAACTCGATGATCAAAGATCCTGAACGTGATCATTGTTTGTTGGGGCGTTCGAGGGATACCGCAGCTTAGCTGCTGTCTAATCAAGTCGGGGTGCTGAAGGTGAATCTTGGCGTCTTGCCAGTGACGCATTTGGATTGGTATCTCAGTCAGAGTTTTTCGAATCATCTCAAACATTTTGCGCTAAAAATCGGAGGGAATCCTCCCTTTTACCTGGGAAAACATCTTGTTGTAATTTTTTTATTCCGTTTTTATGCAGATACCGGTTCCATCCGGTACTGTCTGTAATGGCTTCAAGGTTGAGTCAGCTTGAAGCCACGGGACATTACTGACTTTTACACGAAGCGAGCCCGGGACTAACCGCCCCATTACGGGTCCAACCACCGTAACGTGTGCAGCGAATCACTCGCTGCTGCCGGGAAACCGGCGAATGATTGTCAGATCATTACGGATGGTGTATAGGAGCTCGTTTATGGAAATTCCGCCCCCACATTTCGGCCGGAGAAAACCCCGTGTAGTCTCCGCGGATGAGTCAGTCCGTGTCGAGCTCATGCTTCCTGCACCAATAGTCCAGCGCCTAGCGTCTGAGTCTGCGGAAATTGGCTGCTCAATGTCGCGAATTATGGGGCGCTGGCTGCGGGATCTCGAGGTGCTCGACGGTGGGACCGAAGATTCGCATGAGGAAAGTGGGGGAACGCTGACCTAATAGCAATTATCGGACAAATCCGAAACATAATCAGGGCCCGATCCTGCAAGATCGCGCCCTGTGGTCGCCGACGTTCTGCAAAACGTTGAGCGAAAGAATCCAATCAATTCACTGCAAGTTACATGAATGGAGATGCGTCTATCTTGTCATGCCTCAAAATATTTAGCAACAGTATCACCCGATTCAACGCCTCAAGCACGAGGGTGGTGAGCGCGCGTGGGTAGATTCACGGCTCTTGCAGCAGCACCAGTGGTCGTCGAGGAATCAAAGCGTAGCAGTACTCCTGCTGTGTCGGTGATTGGTCAGGCATCCCCGTCGAGGGTGCGCCGCCTTACTCGACGCACGCTTCCTGATACAGATCGCTATCTGCGACTGAGGGAGATCGGAATCCAGCGCCCAGCGGGACCACTGCGGAGTGACGCCATCGACCGTGCGGCCCTTGTCCAAGCACACACCCGAGCTATAGATGAGGTCGCTGATGCCAAGGCGGCCCGCGTTGTAGCGCGATATCTCTACGATGAGGCGCTTTTGTTCAACAGTGTTGACGAAGAGCGAGCGCTGACACGGCCTGCCGTGGATAAATGGCTCTTTCGGGATGATGTCTTTTCTCGCAGGTCACAGCGCACTTATCGGACAATTCTTTATGCTGCAGGCCGGGTCTTGTATCCTCATGAGTTTCCTGAGCCGCATCGTCAACGAGGACCGCGCCGCAAAGCGGTCCCGGCCGCGCGCCTGTCACTGGAGACCGAGCTGTATGCGATTGCTCCGAACCTCCGACCGATGCTGCGCGCGCAACTGCTGACGATCTTAGATCTGACTACCGGGGCCGGCCTGTCGTCTCAGGAGATCCGTCACCTGCGGGGCAGCGACATTTCCCCTCTTGAGCTGCCAGAGCGCACGGTGGTCCAGATTGCTGTGAGGAAAAAGGGTGTTGTCTCTCGTGTGGTGCCGGTCGTATGCCCAGTTCGAGGTCATCGCCTTTTGACTCGTGCACGCGAGGTCGGCAACGGATATGTATTTCCTATTGTTGGGGAAACTATGCCTCGAAATGCGATTTGTCATGTTTCGGAAGAGCTCGTTGAGCAGGGTTTTCCCGGATTTAATGCGGCAGCGCTGCGGAATCGGTGGGTGGTAAAACTGGCCTCCGACCCGGGGGTTCCGGCTGCGATGCTGATGAAAATGGCAGGCATTGCTGACCTGCGGGTTTTGCATGATCTGGAAGCCGACCTGCCGACGTTTACACCGGAAGACGAGGCAAAAGCCCTGCTGCACTGCGAAGGGGAGATCCTCTGATGACCGTGGTAATCCAAGATCAACGGATGATAATTTCCCCCGATTTCGTTGAGAACTGTGCTGCCATTATTGAAAAATCCGGTGCTCACCAAATGATTGATTTCTATTTTCACCAGGACCGTGGCGTGGGCGGACGGAGATCCACCGGCCCGAAATACTCAATGCTGGCGGTGCTTACCGTGGGGTTGGCCCTGATTAGGATTCGGCGTGTGCCCTCGATGGCAGAGATTTGGCGCACCCTATGGACTCTAGACCCTGCCCAACAGGAGCGGCTTGGCTTAGATCTTTCCTGTGGCGAGGGGACCTACAGGGCTTTTGCCATGTGGCTAACACGGCGGCTTGAACCACTTGATTCACTGCCGGATGCTCCTGCGCGTCGTGTGAAAAATGGGGATCATCGTCGAATGATGGCTTCGCGTTCTCCGGAGCAAGAGCAAGCCTCCGAGGTTGCGTCCGAGAGGCTCCACCAGGTGGTTAACGCCCTGGTGGCAGGCTCAATCCATGAGCAAGCCCCCAAGGGGTATCGAGGCGATATCATCGCCGACGAAACCATCATCGACCTGGCAGGCCAGTCGATGGGGCTAGGCAGCCGGGACACGAAACATCGAGGTGCCGCGTACTCGGGTGCTTACTATATCCGCGATCGCGAGGATCACTCCCTGCACGCCGAGCTGGGTACCCGGCGTAGTACCAAAGGTGGCGTGGCCGTTGGCATTACTGCGGTGTGTCGCGTCGGACCACCGAAAGCGGTGTACTCGGTTGCCCCGGTGATTACGGGGATTTCGATTGATAAACCAAGCTCAGGTTCGGTGCAGGGTTTAGCGCGTGCTATTCGTTTTCATCAAGAAAATGGTTTTGACCAGCGCATTAAGCGTGGACGTGTGCCGTTGCTGACCGTCGATATGGGCTATAACGTGAAAAAGCACTTTAATGACGAGCTTCTTGCCGCAGGCTATGCTCCGGTGGTTCGCTATCCCACATCCTGGCGTACTGTTTTTGCATCTGACAGCGCTGCAGGGGACGAGCCTGCTAGTGGCCCTGTGCAAATTGCGGGCGAATTTTATTGTCCTGCTGCGCGTGCGATCGCAGGCGACGGGAAGATTGTCCGACGCACGATGGAGCTGCTTGGAGAGGACGATGGTTTTGAGCGCCACGATGCTCGACTCGAAGCTCTGTTTCCGCTGATTATGGGCACGAATTCGAGGCCTTATCGGGCGCGTCAAGGCCGTGGCCGCCCTCGTAAGCAGGAAGACAACTCAGAGAAGCCGGTGAAAATAGATTTGGTATGCCCGGCTGTGCAGGGACGCGTGCGATGCCCGCTCAAACCGGCGTCGATGACGCTCGCATCCGAGGAAGCCCCAGTAATTTCACCTAGCTGGAGTGCAGATCACTATAAATGCTGCGCGCGGTCAAGTATTACCCACACACTTACCCCTGAGCAGTGGAAACGTTCCCAGTGGGGGCTCGTTCCTGGCTCCTGGGAGCATGCGACTTATTATGAAGCAGCTCGCGCTATTACCGAGCAACGTTTTTCGATTATGAAATCGCCGCACGTTACTGGCATGGAATCCTTCAAGCGAGGTGTGAGGCGTGAGCCGATGCTCTACATCACGCTCGCGCTGTGGGTGGCCTCGACGAATCTTGCGATCCAAGAGTCATTCGAGCGGAAAACCGCAGGTCAGGACTCGATGACACGACGGCTCCGTATGGTTCGTGAGGACACTGGCCGAGACCTAGCCAAAGTCCCGCCTCGAACGTAATTGTGTACCTGAGGGTCCTACGTATAACTGATTCTGTCTGGGGTGTTTGCGGGCTGAGGATATAGGGCGTCAGTGGCCCGCAAATCGAAGTTGATGGAGTCAGAAGTCGCGGTTTAGGTCAAAGACTGCGGGGTACGATAACGATAATTGGACCTGATGAATGGTAGAGGTGGAATGGAACCGAAAGAGCTTGTACCTGTAGGTATTCGTGTCTTTGTGCGTGATATGACCAGCGGCATTGTGCTTCGTGAAATTCGAAGCATGTGGGAGTCGGAGGGATTTGCTGAGCCTTCTTCGATAGAACCAATCGGAGGGGAGAGGGTGTCCTTGTATGAAGCCTATATTCGTCAAGTCGACTGGACGTCTCACGGGGAGGTCGCACGTGCTCTAAGGGTTTTTCAAGAGACTCTGTTGGAAGTTTGGAATGGATGGTCAGAAGAATACCTGGCTCTCCGTGACAGGGAGTTTGGCAAGCTCACGCGAAAAATTGAGGCTGCGGGTCTTGAAGTTTCGGACAAGTGGCTGATTCAAATGCCGCAGCGTCTTGAGATTTCGCCAGAAGATTTGCAAGGTTTAACCGATCCGGGTGCTATTTTTGTCCACTTAGATCGTCTCTCTGGGGCCTTACGCGATTCGGATCCAGAATTGGTTATTGGACAAGCGAAGGAACTTGTTGAAACCACAGCAAAGTTGATCCTCAACGAGCGAAAGGTTGAATACGACCCGAAACTCGAAATGAGACCTTTACTCAGAAAAGCCCAGCACTCCATTGGATTGTCGGACGGAAATCAACAGCTCGGGCCGGACAAGCTTCAGGCTGTAAGGCAGATACTTAATGGTGCCGGTAATGTTGCCATGGGGCTTGCAGAATTGCGCAACAGTTATGGGACTGGGCACGGACCTGGGAGTTTGCGGTCAGGTTTAGAGCAGCGGCATGCGGAGCTGGCAGTGAATGCCGCTCGTCTTTGGTGTGAGATGATGCTTACAACCTTTTCCTCCGAAAGCGCGCCTTGGCGTTTTGAGGATTCAAACACGTGAGACTGACTTCCTAGTGGTGAAATCTTGTCCACTAAAAGCTCTGGACAATTTTATAAGACAAATGTTCTAAAGCTCGTCTGGCCATGCTGGGCGAGCTTTTCTCATGTCCGCAGTATGTGCCAGGCCAAAGAGACAAGTGGACAGGCGGTGATTCTAGGGCCTATTTCGCGGCCGATTGAAGAGCCCAAATAGCGGAATTAATTCTCGGGAGATTTCATATCGGCAGCTCGCGATACGCTTCTTGAAAAGCCATGTTGAGCTGCCATCGTGAACATCACACCATGAGCAGTTGTACAAACTGCGACACCGGAGGTAACAAACTCGAAAGGGTTCGTGACCTCCGGTTTATTTCTTTTTCTGAACTTTTCCGGTCGAGGATTGTAAGTGTGGGGATTTACATCCTAACTCCCGCTCTCGGCTTTCGTACTTTTGTTTTCGATGGTGTCAACAACTCATCTTGCTTGTTGTCATGATCTGACGGCCTTGGCCAGGAAACACTTCGCTGCGGCCACGTTTCGCTCCGAAGAGAGGTAAAAGTCCAGGGTCTGACCACCGGCGGTAATCGCCCGATAGAGGCAGCACCACCTGCCGCCGACCCGGATATAGGTCCCATCCGCCCGCCAAGAACTGGCCTGCCAGTCAGGTACCTGCCGGTACCACCGTGTTTGCTGGTCCAGCTCAGGCGCGTATTTCTGGACCCAGCGGTAGATCCTGGTGTGATCGACCGGCACGCCCCGCTCGGTCATCATTTCCTCCAGAGCGCGGTAGCTCACCCCGTAGCGGCAGTACCACCGCACTGCCCATAGAATGATGTCACGGGGAAATGACAACCGGAGAAGATACCCATGGCTGTGATTACATCACGTCGCTCTTCCTACTGCCCCAACTTTGCAACAGCACCTGTTCGATAGCGTTTAGGCGGGCATGTCGGTATGGGCCTCTAGGCTTGAGGGCATGGGCTTTTTAGAAAACCTCCTGAACTGCTACGCCCCGCGCACACCGGGCAAGCCGGTCTTTGCGGTCATTGATACCGAAACCACCGGCTTTAACAAGCGCTACGACCGCATCATTGGACTTGCTGCCGTGCGCGCTGATGCATACTTCAATCCCGTTGACTCCTGGCACACATTGCTCACCCCTGACACCAACGCCGTGTTCACTACTCGGGGGACACCCCCGCCCACCTCGGCATTCAACCCTGCTGTGGGGGTTACTCGTAGCGAAGCGAGCTGAGCATCCCGGTTTCCATGTGATAGGCGTTATGGCAGTGAAATGCCCACTCACCGGGGTTGTCAGCGATCAGGTCGGCGATCATGGTTTCACCGTGGCGGAGAAGGACGGTGTCCTTGCGTAGCCCGCCGCTGCCGGGCAGCGCCCACGTGTGGCCGTGGATGTGCATGGGATGGGGCATCATGGTCCTGTTGTGCATGACCATCCGCAGGCGCTGGCCCTCCTGCACGGTCGCGGAGGAGGATTGGCCGTCGGTGAGAATGCTCCATTCATATGGCATCATCTGCCCGCCCAGGTCGATGCTGACTTCTCGGTCTGGTGTGTCCTCGGGCAGGAGTGCACGGTCTGCTGGCTTCAGGGAGGACAGAAGCAGTCCGGTGGACGACAACTCGGGGAAGTCGACATCGGGGTGGGGGGCTTGGCCACCGGCGGTGCGGATGACGGCGAAGGCGCGGTCGTCTTTACCCACCGCCAAAGCCGTGAGCGGGAAGATGCCGTCGCCGAGGATGACCTCGACGTCGACACGCTCGCCCATCGACAGGTAGATCGATTCGGTCTCCCGGGGCTGGACGGGGAAGCCGTCGGTGTGGGTGACGGTCATGCGGTGACCACCGAGGGCCACCTTGAAGATGGTGTCACTGCCGGAGTTGATAAACCGCAGGCGGGCCTTGTCGCCCGGGCGAGCCTCGAAGGTCCGGTGAGCACGGGGGATACGTCCGTTGATGAGGTAGTGCGGATACATCACATCGCCGGCATCCCCGCCCAGTACCCGGTCCGGGGTGCCGTGCATCATCTGGCCGTGACCTCCCATCCCCTTCTTCCCGTTATGGTCGCCCGAACCCATTCCGGTGAGCTTGTCGAGCTCATCGTCGGGAGTGCCCTGAATGCCATCGACCCAGTCGTCGAGCACGATGGTCCACTCGACGTCCTGGTCCTCAGCGTCTTGTGGGTCACGGACGATCAGTGGGGCGTGGAGGCCGCGATCAAGCTGCAGGCCGGAGTGGGAATGGTAGAAGTAGGTGCCACCGTGGGGGACTTCAAAAACATAGGAGAAAGACTCGCCAGGTTCAATGGGGTCCTGGGTCATGCCGGGCACACCGTCGGCTGCGTTGTGGAGTGCGATGCCATGCCAGTGGATGGAGGTGCTCTCAGGCAGTTCATTGGTGATATCGACCTGGAGGACATCGCCGGCGGTGGCCTCAATGGCCGCATCCCCGGTGTCAGAGACGTATCCCCACGTCTTGGCTTCGATACCGCCGATATCCAGAGAGAGGGGCCGGGCGGTCAGTGTCCGGCGCACCGTCGGCTCACCGAGCGCAGTGCGGGTGGGAGTGGGGCGAAGAGAGGAACCTGGTGCCGAGGCAGCGGGTCCAGGGTCGCTGGTGCAGGCGGCCACGGCCCCGGTGCCGGCGAGGACGAGCCCACCGAGCAGAAACTGTCGTCGGGAAAATCCGTTCATCATGATTTAACCTTCCTTGGTGTTAGATTTCAGTGACACGGGAGACAGGCGCAGGTGAGGACCCTGCTGAGCCATCACGTCAGGTGCAGGTCTGTGACACAGGTGGCACCGTCGTCGGCGGTGGAAAACTCCGCGGTGCCGGTACGCCCCTGGTAGCTGACCTCAATCAGGCCGGTGGCATCATCGGGAAGCCAGAAGCCAATAAACCCGTTGTCGAAGGTGGTTGTCGCCTCGTCCACCAGCACCTCACCGGTCGCCTCATCGGTGATCGTGACCTGGATATCCTCATTGCCGAGTTCCCCCAGGCAGGTCGTGAGGCTGTGGTAGAAGCAGTCGTGGGTGGAGGTGAGATAGGGTGCGATCGAGACATACGTCTGATTGTCGGGAAGATCGACCACGACTTCCTGGTCATCGCTCGAGAGCAGCAGTTCATCGGCACGCACTGAGGCTTTCAGATCCGTGGGACGCTCAGTGACCTTCTGCCGGTCGAGGTGATCAATGATCTCCACCGCGTCCATGTCGGCCAGGCCATGGGTAGTCAGGAATGCATCCTGGGATACCGTCCCGTCGGCGGTGGGTTCCGGGTCGGCAGCCGAACACCCCGTGAGGGCGAGGGCAAGGGCGGCGGCTGCGATCACTGCTCGTTTCACGTCAATCTCCTTGGATCGTGGTAAGACCGTGAGAAGACACCGCCTCAAGGTCGATGCCATACCTTTGTCTAGCACGGGTGCCTGACGGACTAGAAATCAAAAACCCTGCTCGCAGCCTTATAACAGGGCGAAAAAGGGGGTGGACTCGGTGGGCTGGGTCACCACCGGAACACCACCCCACAGCCGTGGGCGATGTCCTTCTACCCGCCCCGGGTATGCGGTGCAGGCAGTGAAATCCCTGGTGGCGCCTGCTGAACCGACCAGGGGAGGCGATGCCGCTGGCCCGGGGTGGGGCACAGTGGTGACGGCGGTCGAAGGGTGATGTTTGAAGATTTGATGAAGATTTCCCCGCCGGGCACTGAGCGAGGGTGGTATTCCCCCCTCACCGGAGCGATACTGGGGTCTATGGCTGACCGCACACCGACCACCGCCACGCCCCCGGGGCGGGTGCTGGTCGTCGATGATGAACAACCCCTGGCTCAGATGGTGGCCTCCTACCTCATCCGGGCCGGCTTCGATACCCGCCAGGCGCACACCGGTACCCAGGCCGTGGACGACGCCCGTCGCTTTTCCCCCGATGTTGTGGTGCTGGATCTGGGGCTGCCCGAACTCGACGGCCTGGAGGTGTGCCGACGGATCCGCACCTTCTCGGACTGCTACATCCTCATGCTCACCGCGCGTGGCAGCGAGGACGATAAGATCAGCGGTTTGACCCTGGGGGCGGATGACTACATCACCAAACCTTTTAGCATCCGGGAACTGGTGACCCGAGTGCATGCGGTGCTGCGCCGCCCGCGCACCAGCACCACCCCACCGCAGGTGACCACCCCCTTGATCGTTGGTGACCTCATCCTTGACCCCGTCGCCCATCAGGTGCGGGTGGGGGAGACGACCGTGGAGCTCACCCGCACGGAGTTCGAGCTGCTGGTTGCCCTGGCCCTGCGCCCCGGCCAGGTGCTGACCCGCCACGACCTGGTCACCGAGGTCTGGGACACCACCTGGGTCGGTGATGAACGCATCGTCGATGTCCACATCGGCAACTTGCGTCGCAAGCTCGGCACCGACACCCAGGGCCGGGGGTTTATCGACACCGTGCGTGGCGTGGGCTACCGGGTGGGGCTGCCATGAATCACGGACCCGGCCTGACCTTCCGCTTCCTGGCCGCCCAGGTGTTGGTCGTGGTGATTAGCCTGCTGGTGGCCGCGGCCGTGGCCACGATGGTGGGCCCGACCCTGTTCCATGATCATATGTTGATGACCGGCCGGGAGGACCCCTCGCTGGAGCTGTTCCATGCCGAGCAGGCCTACCGGGGAGCCAACCTGATCACTCTGGCCGTCGCCCTGCCCACCGCCTTGATCAGCGCCCTGCTGGCCAGCCTGTGGTTATCGCGTCGTCTGCGCACCCCCCTGCAGGATCTCACCCGCGCCGCTACCAATCTGACGGCCGGCAACTCCCGTATCCGCGTGCCCGCCGGAAAAGCAGGCCCCGAGGTCACCACCCTGGCGCATGCCTTCAACACCATGGCCGACCGGCTGGAACACACCGAACAGGTCCGCCGCCAGATGCTCTCTGATCTGGCCCACGAAATGGGCACCCCCTTATCGGTGCTCACGGTCTACCTCGATGGTCTCCAGGACGGGGTCGTGGACTGGAATAATGCCACCCACACGATCATGGCTGACCAACTCACCCGCCTGACCCGGTTGATGGAAGACATCGACGATGTCTCCCGGGCCCAGGAACGCCGGATCGATTTGGACCTGGCGGAGGAAGGGCTCGGGGATCTGCTCCATACCGCCGCTGCTGCCGCGGGGGAAGCTTATGCTGACAAAGGCGTCGATTTACAGGTCGAGACCATTACAGACACCGCCCGGGTGTTCGTGGACCGGCAACGCTTCGGCCAGGTGATGAGCAATCTGCTGTCGAACGCGCTACGGCACACCCCGGCTGGCGGGCAGGTCCGGATCAGCGTCCACCGACAGGGGGCGTCCACCGCGCTCATCCACGTCGCCGATGACGGCGAGGGCATCCCACCTGACCAGCTCAGATACATCTTCGAACGCTTCTACCGGGGGGATGCCGCCCGCAGCCGGGACGACGGCGGGTCCGGTATCGGTCTGACCATCTCCAAGGCATTGATCGAGGCCCACGGTGGCACTCTCACCGCCACCTCCCCCGGACCCGGTCGCGGAGCGGTGTTTGCCCTCCGCCTCCCGCTGTCCCCTCCCGACAGTGAGGAGGCTGCTCGGTGACCACACCCTGCCCCGCGTGAGGGCCGCGCCCTCCACCCTTGAAAATATACCCCGGGGGGTATGCTGAAAATATACCCCCTGGGGGTATACGCTAGAGGGCGGCATCGCCGCACCCCACCGAACCGAAGGAGCTTTTCCATGATCACCTCCCCGCCCCGCCTTTTGCCGATGGCCTCCCACGGTTGCAGCTGTTGCGGACCTGCCTCACGTGCAGACACTGCCTCCATCCCTGCCGCCAGCGACTCGTCAGCAGGAGGGTCCTCCCCTAGCTACCAGGTCACCGGCCTGACCTGCGGGCACTGCGCGAAAAGCGTGACCCAGGCCCTTCAGACTCTCCCCCAGGTCGACGACGTCCAGATTGATCTCGCTGCTGGTGGTGTTTCCACCGTCACAGTCACCGGTGTCGTACCTCCGGAGATGGTTCGCCGGGCCATCGAGGAGGCCGGCTACACCGTCTTATCCTGATCAGTTTTACCCATCATCTCGACCCCGACCGGGTTGAGCGAAAGGAACGTCATGAGCACTCCCCACCATTCCGGTGATCACCATGGTGATCACCCCACTCCGGAAACAGACCACACCCACCACCCGGATCATGCCAGCCACGAACACCACGCAGATGCCGACACTCACGGCCAGGCGATGCCCCACGATCACCCGCATTCCGCCCCGGACGAAGACCACCACGTTCATGGTCACGGCGAACACGCTGGACACAGCACCGCAATGTTTCGCGACCGCTTCTGGTGGTCGCTGATTCTGTCCATTCCCGTCGTTATTTTCAGCCCCATGGTCGCCCACCTGCTCGGCTACCACCTCCCGGCATTCCCCGGATCCACCTGGATCCCCCCGGTGCTGGGCACGATCATCTTCGTCTACGGCGGAACGCCTTTCCTCAAGGGCGGATGGAAAGAACTGAAATCCCGCCAACCCGGGATGATGCTCCTGATCGCCATGGCCATCACCGTGGCGTTTGTCGCCTCCTGGGTCACCACTCTGGGGCTGGGCGGTTTTGAGCTGGACTTCTGGTGGGAGCTGGCCCTGCTGGTGACCATCATGCTGCTGGGCCACTGGCTGGAGATGTCCGCTCTCGGGGCCGCGTCCTCCGCGCTTGATGCGCTGGCTGCCCTGCTGCCGGATGAGGCCGAGAAAGTCATCGACGGGACCACCCGCACCGTGGCCATCTCCGAGCTGGTCGTCGACGACGTCGTGCTGGTGAGGGCCGGTGCCCGGGTGCCGGCCGACGGAACCATCCTCGACGGAGCCGCCGAATTCGATGAGGCGATGATCACCGGCGAATCTCGTCCCATCTTCCGCGACACCGGTGACAAGGTGGTCGCCGGTACCGTGGCCACCGACAACACCGTCCGCATCCGGGTGGAGGCTACCGGCGGGGACACCGCCTTGGCCGGGATCCAACGCATGGTTGCCGACGCCCAGGAGTCCTCCTCCCGGGCCCAGGCCCTGGCGGATCGGGCGGCGGCGTTGTTGTTCTGGTTCGCGCTGATCTCCGCTCTGATCACCGCGGTGGTGTGGACCATCATCGGCAGCCCGGACGATGCCGTGGTGCGCACAGTCACGGTGCTGGTCATCGCCTGCCCGCACGCCCTGGGCCTGGCGATTCCGCTGGTCATTGCGATCTCCAGCGAGCGGGCTGCGAAATCCGGGGTGCTCATCAAGGACCGGATGGCGCTCGAGCGGATGCGCACCATCGACGTGGTGCTCTTCGACAAAACCGGCACCCTGACCGAGGGTGCGCACGCGGTCACCGGTGTCGCGGCAGCTGTCGGCGTCACCGAGGCCGAGCTGCTGGCCCTAGCCGCCGCCGCGGAGGCCGACAGCGAGCACCCCGTGGCCCGCGCCATCGTGGCAGCCGCGGCCGCCCATCCCAAGGCCTCCCGTCGGCAAATCCGTGCAACTGGTTTCAGCGCCGCCTCCGGCCGAGGGGTCCGGGCCACTGTCGATGGCGCTGAGATCCTCGTGGGCGGGCCGAACATGCTGCGCGAGTTCAACCTCACCACCCCGGCCGAGCTCACCGACACCACCAGCGCCTGGACCGGGCGTGGGGCCGGTGTGCTCCATATTGTCCGCGACGGTCAGATCATCGGTGCGGTGGCCGTCGAGGACAAGATCCGCCCCGAATCCCGCGCCGCCGTGAAAGCCCTGCAGGACCGCGGGGTGAAGGTCGCGATGATCACCGGCGACGCGCAGCAGGTGGCCCAGGCGGTTGGTCAGGACCTAGGCATTGATGAGGTCTTCGCCGAGGTCCTACCCCAGGACAAAGATACCAAGGTCACGCAGCTACAGGACCGGGGTTTGAGCGTGGCCATGGTCGGTGACGGTGTCAATGACGCCCCCGCTCTGACCCGCGCGGACGTCGGTATCGCCATCGGTGCCGGCACGGATGTGGCTATGGAATCTGCCGGGGTGGTCCTAGCCAGTGATGACCCGCGGGCAGTGCTGTCGATGATTGAGCTGTCCCAGGCCAGCTATCGCAAGATGATCCAGAACCTGATCTGGGCCTCTGGCTATAACATCCTCGCCGTGCCGTTGGCTGCCGGAGTGCTCGCCTCGATCGGGTTCGTGCTGTCCCCGGCCGTGGGCGCGATCTTGATGTCTGCCTCGACCATCGTGGTGGCCCTGAACGCCCAGCTGCTGCGCCGCATTGATCTGGATCCGGCTCGCCTGGCTTCGACCGAGTCGAAGGAGGAACACACCACGCCTACTCCGGCATCCACCGCCGTCCACTGATCCACCACTTCTCTCCACTGCCCCCATATGACCCTGAAAGGTGCTGTTGCAAAGTTGGGGCAGTAGGAAGAGCGACGTGATGTAATCACAGCCATGGGTATCTTCTCCGGTTGTCATTTCCCCGTGACATCATTCTATGGGCAGTGCGGTGGTACTGCCGCTACGGGGTGAGCTACCGCGCTCTGGAGGAAATGATGACTTCAGCGGGGCGTGCCGGTCGATCACACCACGATCTACCGCTGGGTCCAGAAATACGCGCCTGAGCTGGACCAGCAAACACGGCGGTACCGGCAGGTACCTGACTGGCAGGCCAGTTCCTGGCGGGCGGATGGGACCTATATCCGGGTCGGCGGCAGGTGGTGCTGCCTCTATCGGGCGATCACCGCCGGTGGTCAGACCCTGGACTTTTACCTCTCTTCGAAGCGAAACGTGGCCGCAGCGAAGCGTTTCCTGGCCAAGGCCGTCAGATCCAATGCGTCAGCCGGGTATCTCAGAGTGATCAACGCCGATAAAGCACCCTCCCTTGCCAGGGCAATCGCCGAGTTGAAGTCAGAGGGAATCTGCCCGCCAACAATGGAACACCGGTAGGTGAAATACCTCAACAACATCCTGGAAGGCGACCATGGTCGGCTGAAGCGGATCCTCGGGCCGAAAGGCGCGTTTAAGAACCGGACATCTGTATATCGGACGTTGAAAGGGATGGAGGCGATGCAATCATTGTGGAAAGGGCAAGGCGCGATGTTTGCCTACGGGCAACCGAACCCGGACGCGGTGATCGTCAACCAGGTCTTCGAGACGACCTAACAACGCCCACACGCAGCGGCCATCAGGGAATGAGAAACTGAGTCTTCGCTGCTCTCCGCCCAACTTTGCAACAACACCTGTTCGGAAAAGCTAATCCAGCTGCACGGGGGCGTGTTGAAATGCTTCCGCCGGCTGGAATGATGGTGGGTGCTATTTTGGCTGGGCTGTTACTGGAGTATTCCGGTTTCTTATCGGTGACAGTTACTTTTATCCTCGTGTCAGTCGTAGCAGTACTTACGCTCTTTGCCCTGGGTAAGAACTCCATTGCGATAGGCGTTAAACAGCGGTGAGCGATTATATATTCGACCTTGATGGGACTATTTAATCAGGTGAGTACGCTTATTTGTCGATGGTAAATATGGCAAGCAGCAAAGTTACTCCCGACGTGTCTACTTTCCGAGGGTCAGGCCCACAGTTTACATTGGTGTCCAAACCGTAATGCTGTTTATGACCATGATCAGCAAAGCGTTGAGAATGCTACTATCGCAATCATTCTCGGATGATGACATTGCACATCTCGACTGCTTTAACGTCGTCCGCCGTAAGTCTAGGCAGCTTCGTCGTCAACTAAAGGACAGTGGGTCATGTCAGAACTTGTACGACTAGAGCGTCTCTGTAAGTCCTATCCTAATCGAGAAAAGCCCGCAGTCGACAACGTTTCGCTAAATATCGACAGGGGTAGTGTCTACGGTTTAATTGGGCGCAACGGTTCAGGAAAGAGCAGCTTAGCTCGTATCCTCACCGGCATACTACGCCCTACTTCCGGCCACATTTGGATAAATGAAAGCAGAGATGCGTCCGCAACCACTCACTGGCAGAGGTCAAACGTCGCATATTTGTCGCAATCTCCGCTAGCCCTAAACACCATGACTGTAGAGGAATCAATGAATTTCTTTGGTCGGCTGTACGGGACGAAGTCATCGAACAAGCAGCAGAAACATCTCCTAGAAAAGCTAGGCATTCTTCGATTCCGCAATCGAGAGGTGAGATCGCTATCTGGTGGACAAAGTAAACTTGTCCAACTTGCAATCGCTATCTCCTCAAACCGCCCTTTCGTCATTCTGGATGAGCCCACGAATGAGCTGGATGCGTTAAATCGCCGTCTAGTATGGGACGAAATTGAGGCACTCTCTCATAAGGGAGTTACCGTATTGGTAATCACTCATGCAGTTTCCGAAGTTGAATCCTGCCTAACTCATCTCGGAATTATGGATAAAGGGCGGCTCATTGCCAACGGCACGGTTAACCAAGTCATGCAAAACGTTCAAAATAGACGAACCATTGCGTACCGCACTGAGTCCAATAGTGATAAAAGTTCAGAACCTTGCGAGCAGATAGTAGGTGTCGACGAAGTTCCGAGAATGGGCCTGACCCCCGGAAAGTGGACACGTCGGGGGTTAGCTATGCTGCTCTAGTCAGTGTAGCTGAATTCTCGGCTTCAAAGACGTCAGGAGCTGAAAGATTGCACCAGGAGTGCCGTCGG
>NZ_JAVBIE010000018.1:0-30504 GCF_032821635.1 Corynebacterium nasorum
TAACATTTTATGGTTTTTGGCGACCAGCGGAAATGGCGGCTTTTGTTGCATAATACAACATTTCTATGCAGCCTTCCAAGCTGAAGACGCGGGTTCGATTCCCGTCATTCCCTCCAGTTGTAAGCTGCACTAACCGCCTATTCTAGCTGGTTGGTGCAGCTTTAGTCGATCCACAAGTCGAACCAACTATGCCAGTGGGCCTAAATCCTCCCACACTGCATAAGTTGCAGCAGACGGAATCCAACCAGCGTGAGTAGTGTGGTCTAGCTTCGCCCGCCACAGGTGACCATCATGGGTGTATTCCTCCCCCGTCTTCACGGAGAGACCTACAGCCCACTCTTTGTGCCCAGAATCACTACCGGACGATTCCACAGGGCTAGGCGTAGCAGGCCGCTCTTTATCCGTGCTGTCATTCTCTTGGCCTGTCTCATCTTCCACCCAGTAGCGCTCATCAATTCCGGTCGCTCCTGGTTCCCACACATTGAGTGTGTCGCCAGTGGGGTCGAGTACGTCACGCCACACCTTGCCGCCGTGGTGGGTCTTGTCGCCATAGCGGTAGTGGGTGGACTCGCGTAGCGGGTGCCATGTCTCCCATTCGCGTATCTCGCTGCCTGGCTGCACGGCAGGCTTTTCCACTAGCTCCGGGTGCTCTTCCGCGAGCTGCTGGGTAATCTTTGTCGCGGTCTCTGCTTCCGCTTCCTGCTTCGCCTGCTCAATCTCTGGTTGGGCGGCGCGCCGGTTCTCTTCTACGGTGACAACCCACGACTTAATCTCTTGGAAATCCGCATCGTCTAGCTGCCTGATTTGGTCTTGTAGTTCAGCTACGGTCATTTAACCTCTCCTAGTTGATTGGGGTGAATCTCAGGGCCAGTGGTTTGTAGTAATTGTCGCCAGGGATCTGCACGTACACGTCGCTTTTAGCGGCAGTCGAAAACTCCGCAATGTACGACATGGTTCCCTTGGTCACCGACCCCACGGATTTTCCGCTCACGTAGAGGGAAGCGGAGAAGTCATGCTGGTTGATGAGTTCTACTAGCCATTTGCCTGCCGGTGGGCTGACACGCGACCAGTTGACACCGGCCCACGGATCGTCGTTGTCCAACCACTGGTTCGGGTTACGGTTGGAAGTCGCATCGGTAGACGCTTGCAGGGTACGAGTACCGTACCGCTCAACTTCCACCCCGCTAGACGTGACGCGGTAGATGGTTTTCGTCTGGGCAACCTGAATGTAGTCGCCGGTTTGTGCCGCACTGGCCTTAGCGGCCACATCTGACTCTCGCGGTACTGTCCACGTGATCCCCACTGTGCGGGCTTTCTCCGCCGCAACAGCGGTATCCACGTACCCCTTATTCACCGCACTAAAGGAATTGGGTGGGTCATCTAGGACTAAAATATGGCCGTTAGCAAGACGCTGAACCACCGCATTCTCCCTAGCTAGGGGAGTGATTTCCGGCAGGTCTGAAATGTCAGCCATCGTGGACGCACCAGGATCGCCTTTAGGGCCACGTAGTGACGGGGAGGTTTTCCCATTCACCGTCAACCGGTCGCCGTTCCATGAGGTGGAATTAGCGACGTTGGCGGCGCGGTCTGCTTCCTGCTTCGCGCTAGTAGCACTACCCGCCGCCTGTGACGCGGACTCAGCGGCAGCACTAGCAGACTTCGCTGCATTCTTCTCCGAAGTCGAGGCCTTAGACGCACTAGACGATGCGGACGATGCACTATCTTTGGCCGCTATTGCCGATTCCTTAGCGCTACTTTCAGATGCAGCAGCGGAAGACTCACTGCTCTTTGCGGCGTTTGCGCTCGATAGCGCGTTAGTTTCAGAGGTCTTAGCAGCGCCCGCACTATTGGCCGCGTTTACTGCCTGGGTAGTTACTTCACTGGCTTTGGAGGTTGCTGTTTGCGCAGACGTAGCGGCAGTGGTGGCGCTCCCCTCCGCTTTAGCGGCAGACGTTGCAGCGGAACTAGCACTGCTTGCCGCGTTGGTTTCAGAGGTCTTAGCAGCAGTAGCGCTGGTCTTCGCATTGGTTGCTTGGGTGGTGGCTTCACTCGCTTTAGTGGAAGCGGTCTTAGCGGACGCTGCCGCCGCTGTCGCACTATCCTTAGCGCTAGTGGCAGCGGTAGTGAATTCCGTGCGCACATTATCAGCGGCACTATCAGCAGCACTCTTTGCTGCGGCATCGGCTTCAGCCCTCACCACATCTTCCAGTGGGATGCGGGCCATCTCAAAGACACCCGCTTCACTGCGTGCAGTAATTACTAGCTCCGCCCCGTCAACTTTAATGTTGTCAATGCCGGTGCCTGCCGGGCCGCGCACGATAGGTTCCGATGCGCCAGCCACAGGGGCCACCATCGTCAAATCGACTTCCCCGTCTGGCACAGCATCGAACATGACCGGCTTCAGCTTGAAAGACCAGCCGCCCGCCTGCATGCTGCTGAATTCTGCTTTCCACTGTATAAGGTCAGGCTCGCAGCCCTCACCACCAGCAGCGAGATACACACCCTCTCCGCCACGGTGCATGATAATGCCGTCACTAATCCGACACTGGATAGGTGCAAGCACAAGGGATTCCGGCCCGTTTGGCCCAGCCCACTGAACCACATCACCATCATTAAGCAGCGGCCTGAACGTGACGTTGCCGTTTACTTTAATATGTTCTGGGTTGCGGTCTTCATCCCAGCTGTCAATGACCACTGCACTGACAGCACGCCGCACGCGAGTGTATTTCATCCACAACTCCTAAAAATTCCCTAACTAGGACGAATTATGGAAGAAACAACACGTTGTCTAGGGTCGGGAAAGTTGACGCACAATCAACTCGGAGTAGTTGGTATCAACACTCGATTGAGACAATGGCCCATCACCACGGTCAGACTCTGAAAATGTATCCACATAGATGTAGTCGCCAGCTTTGGCGTTAAAAACGGTACTGATATGTAATGTGTAGTGCCAGCCATCATCGTTATTAAGGGCAATGGCACCATCAATAATAGAATCTCCACGCTTATGGTTAAGCATGAGCTTAGTGGAACCAGCACCAACTACCATCAGTTTTTTGCCAGGGACATACAACCGTGCGGAGACTTCCCATTCGCCATCCTCTTCAAGAACGACGTAGGTTCCGCCACTGGAAAAGTACTTTAGAGTGCAACCCGGGGTTTTACCTTTTGCACGCCCAAAGGACAAGACACTCCACTGTTGAGTAATCTTATAATTCTGCGATAAATTCCACGCACCATGATTAAGCAGATGTAAAAGGCTTAATGCTCGCGTGTTCGCCTGTGATGCCTGCGTGACAGATTCAATAGCGGAGCTGTTAGCAGCAGACGCTGCACGCAACGCGGCCACAGCCTTATTCGTTGACGAAATAGCCGTACTGTTCGCTTCTGTAGCAATCGTCAGCGCATTAACCGCATTATTCGTGGACTTAATAGCCGTACTATTTGCTTGATTAGCCGCTAATGATGCTTCGACGGCAGAAGAATTAGCTTCAATAGCCTTATTAGAAGCCGAAATAGCCCGAGAATTAGCAGCTGATGATGCAGACACAGCATCGATAGCCCGCGAATTAGCAGCAGAAGCCTGCGTCAACGCCACAACAGCCTTACTCGTAGAATCAATTGCAGCCGTATTAGCCGCAATCGCAACCTTACGCCCCTCCTCCGAAGCCAAATCAGCCTCTTCAGCCTTACCAATAGCCGCCCGCGAATCACTAACAGCCTGATTAGCATCCGTCCTCGCAGAAGCCGCATCCGACTCCGCAGACAAAGCACGCGAGCGAGCATCCGACGCATCACGCAACGCATCCTGCGAATTCTGCAACGAATCCTTAGAATTCTGCAATGACTGCCTAGAATCCGCACGTGCCGCCGCCGCATCATCTAGCGCGCTATTAGACGCATCAACCGCTGCCTTAGCTTGCCCCTGCGCGTCTGTAGCTCGCTGCACTGCCTTATCGGACTCCGCTAAAGCCTTATCCGACTTCTCACGTGCCGCCTGCGCATCTGCTAAGTAACGCAGCGCGTCCTGCTGGCGTTCACGCGCTTGGCGTAGCAAATCCTCCACGGTCTGCTTCTTCGTCATCGCATCATTTAGCGTGTCGAAAAGGTCAGGTCGAATACCGAACGTGTCAGCACGGGTGCGCGAGTTCTGGGGGTTAGGGAACGAGCCACCATAATCCAGCGTGCGGCGCTCCGCTTCCTTATCTAGCCACGGGTCACGACCCGGATCCATCTCAACCATGCCCTACCCCCCTAGGAATAATCCTGATTCACCGGCATAGCCATAAACGCCAACGACGCATTATCCCGCCAGAAATCCCAACCACCAATCGTGCCCCTAGTCTTCTTCAACACCACATAAATCGACGTAGCGGTATTCGCCTTAACAACACCCACGGCGTTACCAGGGGTCATGCGAGAGCTAACAGCCGGGTAAATCTGCGTATAATCCTCACGCCGCTGATACGGCTTACCAATACCACGGCCAATAATGTCACCACGCTGCGCATTACCCACACGCACTTCCGCGTCATACTGCACACCAATAGGAGTTTCTACACGCAGCTGACCACCAAGCACCACGGGGTGCCAATCAAACGGCAACCCGGGAACCGTATAAGACGCAATCATCTTTTCAGACACGTCACCAGACCCAATAAGATTCTGGCTAACGCTATTGAAATCACCCTCACCAAGCACCCACGGCCCAATCGGCGCGAGAACATTACGCGGTGCCCACTTCGCACCATTCCACGTCAGGGCTTCACCCGGCACAGGCGGGCGCGACATATCCACATCCGGGCTGTTAGACACATTCGATGCTGTTCCCTCATCGCCCTTTTTACCCGGTGGGCCAACCGGGCCTTGGGGAAGCACGAAATCCAGAACAAAAGTATCTTCAGTAGATGCGGACTGATTCACAGAAACAGCAGCATCACCACCGGGGCGCACGGAACCAATCTGTACACGTGGAGTAATGCCTGGTTCGCCACGCACGCCCACGAATTCAGGAATCTCTATATAGTCGCTACCGTTCCACACCCACGCGGAGCGAGAATTTGTGTCCACGTAGCATGCGCCTTGGTCTACCTCACGCAGGTTCTGGGGAAGCTGGTTGCGATTCGTGATGAGGTCACGAATCCACATCTGCGCACCAGCGTCACCCTTTTCACCCTTTTCTCCACGACGGCCACGCGGCAATTCTAAGAAAGCAGCTTCTGGGGTGACCTCAATAAGGGCACGCTGGGTGGATAACAGATCTTCGGTGTCCACCCACTTTAGGATAAGTTTCGTTTCGAGGTCTTTATAAATGGGCACGGAATCGGCCATGTTTTCGCGCTCCTATCAACGTGCGGCAAAATTCAATGCCCTAATACTCCCCCCGCCTAAACGTTGTCTACCTCTACCCACCCGTATCTTCTGTGTGGCTTCGCCGCCAGATAGAGAAAGACATAAGCGGGTCAAACGGAGGATCCCACGAATGCCGCACCGCCAATGAATACACATCACTAGCCCACTGCATCGCGTACTCCATCCACGACTGGATTAGTTGCCGCTCCGCCACTTCTTCTTCGATGCGGTCTTCGAGACGCTTATTCTCTTTCTCATTACGCTCACGTTCAATCGTCAGTTGCTGTTCATACCATTGACGGTCACGCTTAATCATTCCCTCTAGGGACTTAACCTTGTCCTCAAAGACGCGGACGCGGGTATCTTCGAGCTGCTGCTCATGTTCAATTTGGCGGCGTTCACTATCCCTAAACCACTGGATTATGCTGCCAACACTGCGACCAAACCAGCCTAAAGACTGGCCCAACTTTTCCGTGTCTGCCTTAGAGAGAGTCTTAACCCCAAACCATAAAGCAAGCACCACAGTGACAAATACGCCCCAATAGCCCTCCGTGGGCAGGCGGTCTAAAAGCTCGGGTGGAATCATACACCTAGGCCCTCCTAGCTTTCTGCATGACCTTTGTGCCCCAGGCGAATAGTCCCCAGATGAGTGTGGTCATGGCAAAAGATGATGGGGTGCGCCAGCCGTCCAGTGGGAAATGCTCGATGAATTCAGAAACAAAATGGTTGAGGTGTCCGCCCGTTGCGGCGATGAATGCGGCGATAATCGCCGCGATGGATGCTAAGAAAATGAGTCCCGTGTACTTGTCAGCCAGCACGATAGCGCCCGCGCATAGGGCACAAAGCAGGATGATAAGCCCCCACGCTACCCCGCTAGGCGCGTGGGATTCTGGGGCGGTAAGAATATGCCAGAAATCCTCCACAGGGGTCATTCGGGTAAGCATCTTCACGGTCAGCCCCCACGTGATGCCTGAGTACAGCACCACAAAGCATAGGCACCCCGTTATGATTACCTGCGCTCTACGGAATAGCATGCCAGCGGCAACTACTGTAGAAGCAATCAGGAATAGTACGCCCCAGTAGTGAAGTGGCATTGCCTGCTCTACCACCGTCAATGATTGCGTCACATCGGGCCGGTCGCCGGTGATGTAGTCTACCCCGCGATTCGCTCCCTGGGTGGTAAACAGCCCCAGGATGACAAAGGAAATAAAGGTGGGCATGCCTGGTTGCCAGTCGCCCTGCTTTCGGGCAAGCCAGCTAGTTCGGTCGCGGGGAAACTGCATGATTATTCTCCGGTGGGGTAGATACCCGGCGCGGTTTCGTCTTCCACATCCGTGTCTTCGGTTGGGGTTGCCTTTGGTAGGGTGACCAGTTCGCTTAGGTCTGCCAGCTGGCGTTGAATCTGGTTCAGGGCCGCGTCATTCGACCCGCTGTTGATAGCGGCGTTGAGCACGTCTGCTTCCGTGTTCTTATCGTCACTGCCCCTGTGGGTCTTAGTGCCTGCGAAGACTAGGCCAGCAGCTGCCAAATAGGCGGTGACGCGCTCACCCGTGGATAGTGCGGTTTCGATCTGGTCTTCAGTTACCCAGCCAGCAGTGACGGCTACGAATAGGACGATGCCTACTACGTAGTAGACGATTTTGCGTACGGGCCAGTCTGCCTTGTTGATGTTGCTCATTTACTTGTCCTCCGTGGTGTTTACGCCCGCCAGTTTGGTTACGGTGTCGTTGAGTGCGGATACGGCTTCGATGAGGGATTGGAAGCTGTCGGATAGGTTCTTGAGTGCTTCCTCTTGGTGGTTTTGCTTATCCATGGTCAGGGCAACCATCTCAACGAGGGTGAGTCCCTTACCGTTGGTTTGCTTGTCGTTGGCTACCTTTACGAGGTGGGTAAAGTCCCAGCCGTTGTAGGTCGGTTCGCCCTTTTTGTTAGTGCCGTAGCCTACGAATTGGTCTAGGGACAGTTTGATACGCTTCTTGTCGATGTCGGACAATTCTGGTTCCTCTTTTTCTACCTGTTTGGCTGTGTGTGTTCCGTAGAACAAGTCTTTGAGCTGTTGTTTGTTGCCACGGAATGCGTTTACGTCTACGTCCGCAAACCCAGCAACTTCCGCCTTGCTGCCATACTGGAATAGCACGGGCTTTTGGTTTCCTAGCGGGTAATTCCAGTAGCGGGAGTTATTGCCGCCACGGGCCGCGTAGACCTGGGCGGGGTTGCCGTCAGGGTTTGAGCCGTAATGCGCCAGCCACACCTTGCCGAATGGTGCGGTGGCTGGCTCCCCACCAATGGTGTGGCCCTCCCACCAGGGGATGTAGGAGTAGATGCCGATGACGCGCACACCACGGCGCTCAAACTCATTCTTGAACTGTTGAATATGCTGCGCAGACAGGCCAGCGGCAGTTTCACAATCCAGCCAGATCGGGCGCTTGTATCCACCCATCACGTCCACGGAGGTTGCTACCTGCTGTGCAATAGTGCTGCCCTCACGAGGGTTGCGGCAATAGTGATACGCGGCAGTTACCAGGCCTGCTGATTCTGCATCTTGAATGTGGGATTGGTAAGCCCAATCACGGTGCGTACCGTCACTAGTGCGGACGATTGCGAAGCTGATTCCCTCATTCGCGGCGCGCTTCAGACTCATGCCGTTCTGGAAATAGGACACGTCCACACCCAAAATATGGCCCTTAGCGGGTGCCGATGTGGGTGCTACAGCAGCGGGTTTAGCTACTGCCCCACCGCCTGGATTTTGTGCGCCCTGCAAGTACCTAGCTGGGTCTTGATGAGCACCACCCAATCGACCCGGCGCACCCCATGTTTCGAAATGCAGGTGAGGGCCAGTGGACTGCCCCTCGTTTCCTACAACGCCAATCTGCTGGCCTGCGCGTACACGGTCGCCAGCCTTGACCATGATGCCGTCGTGCTTCACGTGCCCGTAGATGAAATCCTTACCCACGGTTGCTTGGCAGTCGAGCCAAATCCAACTACCGAATCCTGCTACGTTGTAGCGCTCTTTACCTTGGACTACTACACCATCCGCCGCCGCGTAGATTGGCGTGCCGATAGGTGCTGCGAAGTCCAAACCGGCGTGGAACGTGCCCCAGCGGGAGCCGTATCCCGATGACACCTTAAAGGTGCCCTGTTTCATTGGGTGATAAACCACACGCATCCTCCTAACTTTTCGGTTAGAAGAATGCGCTAGTTGGTGCGTTGTCCTAGCTACATTGCTAGTCCGAAATCGCGCATGGTTTCGGTCACCTTGTTCACCTTGTCTGTGAAGTCAATAAACGGATTGGACGTGTTCTTACGCTTGCCTATACGTGGGCTAATGCGCATGCGCTCATCGTGATTATCTTTCACAGTCACGCCAGTAATGATGTCTGATATGACGGTGCCAGATAGGTGTTCTTCGAACGTGACGCGGTCACCAATGCGGTAACCGTAGCGAATCTTGCCAGACTCATGCCGCTGATCATCACCCAGCACCTTAGAAATACTGTGCCCCATCGTCATCGTCACACTCTTACCACCCTGCGAGTCCAATAGGGCACGCTCCGCCAAAGTAGAGGTATCGAACGTGAATGTGCCAGCAGATGATTGAGTAAAGCCCTCACGTAGGTGGAACGGCCCCATTTCTGCCGCCCGGCGCACATCTGTCCTATCGGTAAACGCCAGCACCGTATCTTCTGTTTGGGACTTAGCCCAACTACCCACTAGGCCACCTGCTAGAGCGCCCAGCGGGCCAAGGGCCACACCACCAATTGCGGTGAGAATACCTTGGATAGCCCAGTCAATACCGAAATGGATAGCTTCATTCACCCAATCATCTGACTTGCCACCCACTACTTGGCGCGCAGCCCCTGGGGACTTACCAGACAGGGTAAACGAGTCCACTTCACCACTACGGGTACTAAATCTTACGTGTGGGCGCTCGCGCACCTTACGCACAGCCACGACTAAGCCCGGCTTGGTAGGTGGCTGAATAGGGTTATTATTCGGGGAAAAGACCTGATCGATGTTCGCGTGGGTTAGGCGGCGTAGCCGCTCATGCGGATCGCCATCCACCAACGGCACTACCTTTCCCTCGGGGAATGGTTGGCCCGGCCACCACATGCGGCACTCAACGTCGTAGTCATACTGGTTGAGGATGTCGCGCAGCAATGCGTCAATGCTCGTCATGCGGGCGGATAGGTCAATGCGAGGGGACTTATCCTCAATGCGCTTAGGTGGCATGACAATGTAAGCAGGTAGCCCGGAGCGGGCGATATTCTCGCTTAGGTAGTGGTACACCACGGATTCCAGCGGGCCGCGCTGGTGGTCACTTTTACCCTGCAAAGAAAGCGGAGTACGAGTGTTAGCGAAAGCCAGCACACTGCCCAGCTGAACTTTGTCATCAATCAGCGTAGCGGTCACGGTTTCGCGCCCTGGCTTGCCGGATGCTTCGAAAGAATCAACGCGCCCTGTCCACCGCCAGCCGTTAAATTCTGCTGTTACTGGCACTACATCGTGGTCGCACTGCATGAGACGCGGGGCCAGCTTATGGTTGGCAGGCACCGTGATAGTGCCCGTGCCAGCATTCAAGCCAAACTCCGCGTTCAATTCCACATCAATATAGCCAGGCATGCGGATACGTTGCGAGTAGGAGTTGTTGTGAACCATGAGGTTCAGCGGGTTAGCGTTATAGGATTCGTTGATGTTAGCTACCATGCTTGCTCCGCCCTAGGTGTGTAGGACACCTCAACCCTAAAGTTCTCACCCGGATTAATCGGAGTGATGTTCAACGGAACCGTGTTACCCCTGTGCACACCACGTGGAGGTAATGGTTTCGTCCAGTACGTATCAGGGAATCGTGGCTGCAAATCATCGCCTGCCGCTGTCATGAGTGAGGGCCATAGTTCATCTGTGTCTACCCAGTAGCCGTAGACAGGGCTATTGCCGTCCATGAGGTCACTTTCGC
Organism: Corynebacterium nasorum; assembly: GCF_032821635.1. Classification (NCBI taxonomy): domain Bacteria; kingdom Bacillati; phylum Actinomycetota; class Actinomycetes; order Mycobacteriales; family Corynebacteriaceae; genus Corynebacterium; species Corynebacterium nasorum. The sequence goes on from NZ_JAVBIE010000018.1 coordinate 10,307, forward strand.
TGTAGACCTTGCGGGGGTCTGGCAGGTACACACCCTCTCTGTCTACGCCTATGTAGCATCCGTTGTGGTCGCCGGTGACTGTCCATTTCAGCCATGCGGGTTGATCGCCTAGGTTGAGCATGTGGGCGTTACGGCAGGTGTATCGGTCGAAGACTTTTCGTTCTTCAAACTTCTCCCAGAAAGACCTGTCAGTCTTCAAGGTGACTAGTTCGCCAATCTCCCCTACTAAGCCTGGGCGTTGGTCAAAGTAGTTCACGTCGCTAATGGATTCCACGCGGGCATCAATCCACCAGTAGCCCGATTCTTTAGACACAGCAAACAAGCGCACGGTGTCTTTGCCGCGCCCTAAAGACTCACGCCACAAGGAATGCTGCCTACGTGCCCACGCACTACTACGCGGGTCGCTTACCCACACCTGCAACGTAATAGTGGCCTGCTCATCAATAGTGCCCTTATAAATCGCACCATCCATGCCGGTAACCGTCTGATAGTCATGCTTCACCGGCGCGCCCTGCAATCCTGATGGCGGCTTATTCAACCGCACCGGCGACCCCGGCCCGCCAAACCACCAGCGGGTTTTATGGTCAGCACCCACAAGGTAAAAGCGCAGCAGGTCACTAGATTGGTATTCGTCACGGCGCTGCCACCGCAAATCAGTTTGGATAAGGCCACCCATTACAGCATCACGCTCCTCATAGCCATTCCTAGCTGCTTCTGTGCGTTATCCACCTGTCCCTGCAAATACTTCTTCGGGTCATTAATCTGAACCGGGCCATTAAACACAGCACCCACAGCATTCTGTGCCTGGTGAACCGTGTCCTGCGCGCCACGCCTACCGCGATACGATGCCGCATCCATGTTCACGCCCAGACGCTCCGCACTGATAGAACCACCAGTGGAGAAATCCAACTGGCCCTCCATAAGTCCAGGAAGACCGGAGCCGATGAGGTTAATCATGGACATGACATCAATGCCTAGGCGTTTGCCGGTCTCTGCCCAAATATCCAAGCTACGGGCGCGCTTATCACTAGACAGTGGGATATACGCTTCAGGGCCAGCTTCGCCCCACAGAACGGCAGAATCGCCCTCGTTAATCTGTGCCTGCCGCAACCCGCCTAGGATGCCGCCGTCTGCCATGGCAGTAATCTTGGCGTTCTTAGTGGAATTGTATTTATCCAGGTAGCCTTGAGCTTCATTCATCTTGGTGGCGTACCGGCCTGGGAATGCAGAGCCTTGTACGCGCTGTGCGTGTGCGCCTGGGTCGCCCTGGTTGTAGTCCTGGTCATCTAGGCGGTCATAGAACATGCCAGCACTCTTTGCCGGATCCATTCGGTCAGCAGTCGTGCCCCATGCGCCGTTGTTGCGCTGCTGGAATAGGCCCACGGAATCGTGGTCGCTGCCAATCGCATCATGCGGGAAATTTAGCGATTCTGGGTCTGCGTTATTCGCGTACATCTTCAGGCCAGATTCCACAATGGCGGTAGCCAAAGCAATCTTAATGCCACGGTCTGTAATGCCACGGCGGCGACCCTCTTGGATAATCGCATCGGCATACTTATTGCCGCTGGTGCCGCCAATGCCCTTAGTGGTCATAGCGAGGTCACCATACAAGCTATCCGCATCAAGCGTGTCGATCTTTGCCTCCAGCTCTTTCTGTTCCTTTTCGAGCTGCGCAATCTTCGCTTTAGTGTCCCTGACTTTCCGCTCTGCCTTAGCTACAGACTGGTCAGCTGCTGCCTTTTGCGAATCGGTAGCAGTCTTATTGCCGTTCTTGTCAGTCTTGTTGTAGACCTCATCGCGCTTCATCTTCTTGATACGCAGGTCTTCCTCGGCAAGCGGTAAGTCTTCGCGGGCCTTAGCTAGTTTCTGCTTAGTGGATTCCAGACTGTCATTGGACTTGTCTAGTTCCTTTTGAGCCTTTTCTAGTTCCTTGTCTGCGTCTTGCTGATTGGCCTTGGAGTACAGGCCGATGACTTGGCCCCATGAAACAATATCGTCTGCCATTGGGGTGCCGGTCTGCTTGGAATACAGCGCGGCCATAAGTTCGAGGAATGAGCCGTCTTTAATGAGGGTGCCAGCACCGCCATTAAGTTCGCGGGATTCCTTTTCTCCACCGTCTGGGCTGTAGGTCGATTCGACCATGCTTCGGGCAGCACCAGACACACCGGAAGCAGGGCCACCTACCACGCCGTTGAGGGAATCCAGCGGGTCTAATCCCTCCGTGGTAAGTCCCACACCACCGCGCTTGTACCACCAGTCAGTAAAGCCACGTCCCTCTAGCGGGCCAGCGGTCTTGCCAATAGTGAAACCGCCGCCAGTATTACCGCCAGACTCAATGAATGTGCCGTCATCCAACTGCATGGCGGTGTGCCCACCACCTGGGCCACCGTTGTAGAAAGCAACACGAATATCGCCGTTGCCGCCACGGCCCGGCTTGTAATTATGGCGGCGCAGGAAGTTAGCTTCATCGCCAGTTGCGGTGCGCTCTTTCCACTCATCTACACCGTCTGCCGCGTTAACTGCGAGGGATACAGCGCCAGAGCAGTCCACACCAGCCTTAGACCAGCCACCAAAAATATAGGGTGTGCCGTCCATGTACTGTAGGCGGTGCTTCACCACAGATGCAGGCAATAGCGCACCATCGGCAAACGTTTGGACAGTGCCAGTCTCACCATCCACCAGCTGGTAGCCAAAGCGGCCAGCAACCTCGTTGAGAATCTTCTCACTACGAGCACGCTTAGACTCCGCCATCGGAATGTAGGCTTCGCCACCGGTTTCGGACTCCGCAAACACACGATAAGAACCTGCTGGGGCAATCTGCGCCTGATGTGATGGCTCATGATTGGACTTTGCACGGCGCGCTACAGCACGGTCAACGTTCCTGTCACGGTGACCACCACCCGCGTAGGTCTCTACCGGCATATCAATGCCACCGTTAGCCCGCTCGAACACGTCACGAATACGGCGGGTGATACTAATAACGTGGTCAGAGAACGTATTAGTGTTCTCACGAGAAAGGGTGCTAGTGATGTGGTTACGGGTAGCTTCAGCGTTATCAGTAATGACCACCTTACCGTTTGGCAAAGTGGTGGTCTTTACCCCAAGGTCACTCAACCGCGCCATATTAGCGGGGCTGGTGTCATCAATCTGAATAAAGCCCGGTGGCAAAGTCTGGGTGGTGACCCCCACATTCGCTAGGTTCTGAAGATTCTGCGGGCTAGTATCCGTAATGGCGATGTGACCATCCGGCAGGGTTAAGGTTTGCACACCCAAGTTTGCGAGTTTGCCGCGCACCTCTGGGGTGTTATCCGCAATGCGGACACTTCCCGGTGGAAGCTGGCTAACCTTAATACCCAGACCAGTAAGCTCCGCAATGACTTGGCCGGTGTTGTTCTTAATGTAGACTTCGCCGGTTTCGGTCTTGACAGCCGCGCCCAGCTGAATCTGCTTGCCGATAACCTCCGAAATATTATCCTTGATTTTGACTTCGCCAGTCTTCGGGTCTTTCGCAGCTACACCCAAATCAATAAGCCTCTGCTTAACCTCCGGCGTATTATCATCAACGCTGATAGAACCATCCGGCAGGGCCTTAATTTGCGCACCCATACTCATAAGCATTTGAGTAATGTTGTGCCCATCAGGGAACTTAACTTCAACCTGGCCGTCCGGTAGGTCTTTAACCTCTAGGCCCAAGTCGCGCATTTCCTGGCGAACCTTGGGGGCCATGGACTCCACATGAATCGTCTTATCATCAGGGATAGACGTAATAGAATCCCCCACGGCGGAAAGAACCTTACTAGTCTTTTCCGACTGGGATTCAAGATTAGCCAACGCATCCTTAGCCGCATCAGCCTTAACGGATTCCAAATCACCGTTCAGAGTGCCGACCTCTTTGCCCAAGGTCATGGCCGCGCCGGTGGTGTCCTCCATCTCATTCTTTAGCCCCTCCCACGCTTGGGCCACACCGGGCTGTAGCATCGCGTCGGAGCTATTAATCTTGTCCATCGCGTCTTTATTACCCAGTAGGGCCTGCGTGACATCCTCGATGGACACGCCAGAGCGCTCAAACGTGCCGCTAAGGGATTCCCACTGCTTAGAACCATTAAGCGCGGAACCTACAGCACCCTCCGTAGCGCTTTTAACCTGGTTCATCGCGTCGATATTGCCAGTAACCGCGTCACGCACCGTGCCCTGTGCAATACCCAATTCGCGGGCAGCATCCGCCGCGCCAGACTCTTGAATCTTCTTATTAATCAGCTCATTCGTCTGATTCGTGATAGCGCCAGTGGTCTGGTCAAGACTGTTGCGCAGCTCATCCTGTGCGGCCTTGTGCTGCTCTTCTGCCTGCTTAGCTTCTTGGTGCTTCTGAACAAAGTGCCCAATGACAGCAGTCGCGCCCATAATCGCCAAGCCCCACGGGCCACCCAACGCGCCAATAAGACCATTAGCGGCAGTCTTAACACCACCCATCGCGCCTTTCATGACGGCTAGACCACCAGCAGAAAGCCCCTTAGCCTTAGCGCCCATGCTCAATGTGGTAGCGGCAAATGAGTGCCCCATCTGCTGGCCTACAAGGTCAATGGAGGTAAACGCACTCTTAGTGGTTAATGCCTGGGCCTGTGCAGCCGCCGCTGCTGTCTTGTGGCTAGCGGCCATGGTGCGCAACTTTGCGCTCGAAGACATGTATGCCGTGCTGGCATTAGTCAAGGTTGAATCCAGCAGGCTGCTACGGGAGCGCAGCACATCAATAGCCGCCCCAGCGGTACTGATTTCCTTACCGAAGCCTTGGGCAAGCGCCTTTTGTACCTGCATTTCCTGCCCAAAGCGACGGACAGCGCCACTACCCTCGTTCAGCTTGCCAGTAACACCCAGAGCGTTAGCGCCAAAAGCCACCAAGGCAGCGGACGCGATGGGAATCTGCCACCCAGACAAACCATCATTCAGGCCATCAACCTTGCCGCTAATCTTCTCCAACGCGGAAGACATATCATCCGCACCCGGCACAAACACGCCAGCAAATACGTCACCAGCGGCCTTAGCGCCTTGGGCAAGAACCTGAACCTGCCCGCCTAGGTTCTCGAAAATCTGGCCCGCAATCTTAAACCCAGGCCCAGTAATGAGACCCGTAAGCCCCTCAATACCAGCGGTCGCCACGTTCAACGCGGCAACCATGCCGCCCTCTGTGGCTTCAAAGATTTCAGTCTGCGCCGTCTCCCACGCATTTTCTACACGACCGATAGCGCCCGGTAAACCCTCGGTTTGGGCGGCTGCAACCTCCGCCGCCTGGCCCTGGCGGGTAACGGCACCTTTAAGGGAATCGAAGCCCTCACTGCCCTGTTCCGCTGCGATACCAGCAAGACGCATAGCATCAGAACCAAACAGCGTTGCGGTCGCGGCCTGGTACTGCTCGTCGGACATGCGCCCAGCGGCATCTTTGAGCTGCCCCATGAGGTTGGACAGGCCAACGAATTTACCGCTGGCATCGTAGACAGTGAGACCCAGTTCCTCGATTGCACCCTGCGCCGGGTTGCCCTGGTCAGTCAAGGAAAGCAAAGCGGTCTTTAGCAGCGTACCAGCATCGGAACCCTGAATACCGGCATTGGCGAACATCGCCAAAGCGGTGGCGGTATCGTCAATTGAGATGCCAAACTGGTTAGCGACTGTACCGGCTTGCTGCAAACCTTGGGAGATGCCGGTCATTTCAGCAGACGATGCGTTAGCCGCGCCAGCGAGAATATCCGATACACGCGCCGCATCATTCGCGCTAAGCGAGAACGCCTGCAACGCCTGGGATTGAATCGTAGCCGCCGTGGCCGCATCCACCTGCGCCGCTGCTGCCAATTGCAGAGTACCCTTAGCTGCCGAAATGGACTGCTCAACAGTAAAGCCACCCTTGGCAAGCTCTGTCATCGCAGCAGCAGCATCAGATGCGGACGTGTTCGCTAACTCCGTATCGTTGCCCAGCTGCTTAGCAGCTTCAGACACCGCCCGCATCTGCGACTCCGTAGCGTTAGACACCGCATTCATGGTGTTCAGCTCGGAACGATAAGCATTACCAGCCTTAACCATGTCCGTAAACGCAGCAGACACGCCACCAACAGCAGCACCCAACCCCACAACGCCAGCAACATTGCTAAGCCCAGACAGGATACCGCGTAGCTTACCGCCCGCATTAGAAGCCTTATCCAGCTCGGACGCAACCTGTGGGTTAACACTCACACCCTTACCAGCGGTGCCAGCGTCACGTAGATTATCCCCCAGCTTCTTTGCGGATTGGGACACACTATTGACCTTGTCCCCACCCTTGGGGGTCACGTCAATGTTGTTCTTCTCCACCTTGTCGGCGGATTTCTTCACATCGTTAAGGTCACGCTTAACGGCATTCAGCGAAGACGAAACACCGGCTGTGTCTACCTTGATTCGGGCATTGAGTGTACCGACTTCGAGTGCCATAACGATTTCTCCTACTTCGAGGTAGTTTCAGATGTGAGGTTCAATGCCGTACGCAAACGGCTGGGGGAATTAATCAGGGAGATGATGCGGACTTCCAGCCACCGCCACGACCGTTGACGTAGGACACCGGATTCCACATCGACCCCGTACTTTTCGTGGAGGTCGCACTCAATCGCAGACCACGCTGTGAGCACGTCCACCCATTTCAGTTTTTTCTGCCCCACTGGTTTCTGTGCTTCATGCGCTGCTGGGGTGTACCAATCCCGCAAACCGGTTTCCGGGTCGTAGGGGCCACCACCCGGATCGTCTGGCCCATATGCCCCAGGGTGAGGTGAATACGGTCCATAGGGGCCATCGACTAGTTGGTCTTCTTCCGGCGTGTGCGGGTCTTCGGTTTCTCCGCTGCCTGCTGCTTCTCCCTCGCCCATTGCTCCGCCGCTTCGGGAAGAATCGGCAGATGTTCTTTTCCCAGGCGGGTCTCCCACCACAGTTCACCAAATTCAGGGGACACACCGTAGTGAGCCATAGCGGTATTACCTACGTGTAGGCATTCCTGGTAGGGGATTCCATCGGCGCACATTTCATCCCACAGGCCACCGCTCATGGTGTCGGTTTCCTTGTCGTATTCTGCGCCCAGTAGCTTTGCGATGTAGTAGATTTCGTCTGCCGGGTCTGCGTCCGGGTCAGCGGTGAAGCGCTTAATCTCCAAGCCCAGTTCAGCGTTGGGGGACTTCACGGTGTACACCTTGCCGTCAATTGGGAGGTGTAGGTTTGGGTCGTGGAATTCGCGCAGGTCGCGCATAATACGTATCTCCTATGGATAGACTAAAGCCGGGGACACCACTAGGGTGCACCCGGCTAATAGTTGTCCAAACGTTACTGGGAAGCGCCAGTTTCGCTAGCAGTGCCGCCTGCCATAATCGGCGCATCATCTTCACCCTCGGCAGGGACAGATGCGGACTTAGCATCGGTGACTGGCTTAATAGCGATAGGCTTACCGCGAGAGGTCAGCTCGAACGAGAAAGAATCCAAATCCTCGTTGCCGCCAGCTTCGTCTTCCCACTTCACAGAGAAGTAGGAATCGTAGCCCTCTTCCACACCGTCGGTGCGCCAGCAGCGGGCCTGAATGACGTTATCCAAGCCCATCTTGCGGCCACGCTCACGCAGGGCAGACTGGCCTGGGTCTTGCTTGAACTTATCGCCAGCCTTTTCACCCTTGCGCTTGCCCTCACCCTTAAAGGTCATTTCGAGAGCGGTAGCAATCTGGGACTTGTAGCCCTCATTGTCGATGTCAGAGTCATCCTGCATCGTTGGGGAGGTCTGTGGGGAGAACTGGGACAGGCCACGGACGAAAATCCATTCTGGCTTATCCTTGGTGCCGGTGTTGACCTGGAGCGCCCAGTCACGCGCCAGGGTGGAATTAAGGTCATAGGAAGATGGTGCCTTTGCAACAGCCATTTGTTTGCTCCTAGTTTGGGTTGACTACGAATTCGTAGGACTCCACCCGGTGGTAGACACTGGCTTCGTCCCGTTCCTCGTATGTGAGGACACGTCTGGAATGTAGGACTGCTGTGCCGTTGTCCAGCGTGTAGCCGGTTTGGTCGTGCAATAGTCGGTAGATGTCACCAGCGACGCGGGCTGCGTAGCGTGGGTCGCGGGTGCCTTTGATTCGTAGTTGCACACGGATGCGTGGCGTGCCGGTGTCCTGCTGTGCGGTGTCTGTGGTTTCGAAGTGGTAGACACTCATGCCAATACTTGGGCCTGCTTCATCTGGCAGGACACCTAGATACACAGCGGGTGGGGTGAATGTCTTGTAAATGCCGTTGGGAGACCATTGTGCGAGATGATTAGCTGCCAGGTGGCGGGCTAGGTCTTCACGTAGGGTGCTGTAGGTTGGTGCAGTCATGATATTGCCTTTTTGATTTCCAGTGCGATGACCTGCTGTATTTTCTGTTTGTTGTCCAGGAATGCGGATTCCAGATACTTTGCTTGGCCCTCGTTGTGTTGCCAGCCCACTTCCTCATGTTGGCGGGCGGCGTAGGGGGTGTTGTAGGACACGACGGCTTCTTTATCGGACACGCTGGCCTTAGCACTGTTACGTAGAGTGCCTGTTTCTATTGGGGTGCGTTGCACGGCTTCATCGCGTAGCAGGTGCGCCCCAGCGCGTAAAGCAGTGGTGGTGGCTCGCTCAATGTTGTTGGCGACCTGTTGACCGCGCCAATCCAGTTCAGCCATACGGATTCACCACCCCACCACTAGATTCTGATGTTTCGCTAGGGATAGTCAGCGTCAACTTCTGGTGGTCAGGGGTTTGATTTCCTGCCCCGTCGAAAGCCGCGAGTTGGGTTACCTCCCACGGGCCGGTTTCGAAAGGTTTAGGCAGTTCCACATGGTCACCGCGCTCCACGACTAGACCAATCGGGGTGTACACCATCGTGTCGGTAACAGTCTGCTCACCCTCTGGGCCAACCACACGACGGGTAGCTTGTCGCACAAACCCCTTAAATGGGACAGGGTCACCTGCCTGCCAGCCATAGGGTGATGCGCCCGCCCCACGCAACAGCACACATTCATGTCTGAACCACTGGTTTGCAAGCTCTTCTTCTATCGCACCCACGGCCAACCCCCAATCAGGCCAGCATTAGCCAAAATATCTAGCGCCGCATCACACAGTTCACTAGCGGCTTGGTCTTTCACTTGGGCCGCATCCACACTGGAATAAGACACAGACGCATCACCAATAGACGATGAAGTCACCGCACTAGACGCACCCTGAATCACCGTGGGGTTAATATCATTCTCCACCCACACAGTGACCTGCTCACACACAGCGTCACGCAGAGCATCCATCACGTCCGGGTCTTCCGGCATACCAGCCGGGGTGACCTCAAACCGTGCAGACCTTACGGCACGCTGCACCATCGAAGACGCACGCCTAATCAGCGGTTGTAGGTTCACATCCTTATCGAACGTGTAGCCAGCCCACGCAACAACATCATCTGGCTGGGCAAATACAAGCATTCTCTTTTCTCCTAAGTATGCGAAAAGCGGGGCGGGGCAACAATCCCCTACCCCGCTAATCAGCTGTCAAAGACTAGGCAGCAACCGGAGCGCCAGCCGGGTCAACAACATTAATATCAGCGGTAGCGATACCCTCCGGGCGGGTAACAGCAGCACCGTACACATTCAGGCCACGCACAATGTCACCAAAGTGGGACGGGTCGCGCAGCGCTTCAGTCTCAACCAGCTGGGATGCGAAAGCGAAAGCATCCGGCACACCAGCAATCGCCAGCTCACGGCCAGCAGTAGACGGCGCGTTGTTGGAAACAAGCACGTCAAAGCCAACGGCGCGGCCAACGATGCCGTTGCGCAGACCGTCCTCATTGCCGGACGCATCTACACGGGTGAAGCGCGGATCCATCAGCAGCGCGGAGTAGGTCTTCGGGCCAACTACAACGTAGCGGCCAGCGGTTGGAACGGACTGGGCGTTCAGCTTCTCGGACAGTTGCACCAGAGTCTTAAACGCGGTGGTCTGCTTATCGCCAGCCTTAGACGGGTCATCATTGACCACCTGAAGCGTGCCCAGCTTGTTAGCAGCCAGTGCGCCATCCTTAAGCAGACCCGCGAGGTACTGGTCGGCACCGTCACGCAGGTTGATACCAGCAGAGTGGGTGGCTGGGCCTTGGAAGTCGCCAGCGGCCTGAACCTTGTCTACGTCGTGGACGCGGAATGCAAAGTACTTGCCCTGGTCGATGTGGAGGGCGGTGGCTTCGGTGTTGACTTCCTCAACCTCGATTGCGGTGCCCTTTTTGTAATCCTTGATGGTGGGGGCGGTCAGGCGGGAAATGTGGACGGTATCGCCAATGCCGGTGATTTCACCCATCCATGCGTTGGATGCAACGTTGGGCTGGCCGTAGATGAGGTTCTTCTCGTACGGCTCCTTGATGGCGGCATTCCAAATCTCGGGAATGAAAGTATCGACAGACATTCTTGTCTCCTAGTTATTCATGAGGTGGGACAGCTTGCCGCTCTTAACCGCTTCGTTGATTTCATGAGCACTCATGTTCTTCAGGTCTTCGCGGGTGAGGGGCTTTTCTGTTCCTCGGGTTGTGTTGGACGTATCCACACCGGATGCCTTATGAATCGCCTGGATTAGGGACGGGTGGGATTCAAGTTTTTGGTTGACGATTTGGGCCACCTGGGCATTGAAATCATCTGCGTCTACATCTAGTTGGGTGTATGCGTTGTCCGAATTGAGTAGGGCGTTTAGCAGTGTGGTATCGACGTTGCCGTCTACCTTTTCCACTGCGCTGCGCATAGCGTCATTGCGGCGGTACTGGTTTAGGGTGTCACGCATCTGGTCGCGTTCCTTGGCGGCAGCTTGTTCGCGCTCTACGGCTGCGTCAATGAGCTTTTGTGGGTCGCTAGTCTCATCCTCGACTAGGCCCAGTTTCTTGCCAATGTCTTGGATGAGTTGGTTACGTTCCGCTTCGGCCTTTTCTTGTGCGGCCTTTAGCTCATCTGCCTTGGCGGCTTCTACATTTTTGGACTTGGTGCGGTATTTGGCGGATTCGTCGCGTAGGCTTCGGATTTCCTTTTGTGCCCACTCTGGGAGGTCATCGATACCACTATCTGGCTGGTTGTTTTCCTGTTGTGGTTGGGTTTCTTGTGGGGTGTGTGGCTCCTGGCCTGCCGGGTTTTCCTGCGCCTGGCTGGTGTTTTCCGGTTGGGTGTTTTCGGGCACCGCTGTTCTCCTACATATCGGGGTGAATGGTTACCCCTGTAGGGTGTAGGAATTACAGCGTTGTCCTTTGTTACGTAACACAACATTGCTATGTTTAAGGCATGAAAAAGTTTCTCTCTATCGCTTTAGTGCCACTGCTGTTGGCAGGGTGTGGAAGCTCTGATAGCTCCGATGGATCCAGCTCTTCCGATAGCTCGAATGACAAGATTCAAGGTTGGGGTGCAGCTAAGGCGCGAAGCTATTGTCATGACCAAGTAGAAAAGCAGTTGGTGTCCCCAGCTACCGCTGACTTCGAGGGAATGACCGAATATACGGCTAGTCAATCTTCGGATGGTTCTGCGTGGGAGGTGCAGGGCCACGTGGATTCGGAGAATGGTTTTGGCGCTAATATCCGCTCTACCTATTCTTGTACTTTGACTCCCAGCGATGAGGATAACGCAACAGTTAGTGTGGACATCCAGTAATATTTAAGTCATTGTGACTTTAAATCCCTATGGTTCTGTATGGGTAAAAAGTGTACGAATTAGCGGTTTTTAACCATCCCGTACACCCCAATCGCTTTGAAGTTTATGAAGTTTATGAATTGCTTTGAAGATGCGCACCCGCACAGCGTGAGTTACCCTAAACTTGGTTGTTGAGCACAGCTCCAACCCGCAACCCCCTACCCCCCAGGCGGGTTGCGTCACGCCTTAATCATCGAATGATAATCCCACTGTCCCACTCGCTGGCTGGCGTAATTGCTCACGGTGGCGGCGGCGCGGCAAATCGTGCTTAGCGACGTGCGCACGCAATTTAGCCTGATACGCATTCTTACGCTGGCGCGCAGCCCTCACGTCACGTTCATCAATCGCGGCAGCTTCCATACGCTTAGACGCACGAATCTGCCGTTCCAAATACCGCTGCTTCTGCGTAGCCTTATAGCCCGAATCGTCACCGTCATACGGTGCATCACTCACCCGTGTGTAGCCTGGCACGTAGCCAGAATGGGTATGGCGGCAATTTGGGTGATGCAGGCCACTTGCTTCGGCATCTCGCATGGTGCCTTTAACGCTAACAATGCTGCCACCAATGCGGTGAGTGCCAGCAGAATACTTACCAGTCAGCGACAACACTTTACGCTCGAACGGCGCGCACTGTGGGGCAGGATTTTTATGCGAAGACACCACCACAAGATCAATGCCGTGCTGCACCATCGTATCCGTATGACCAGCACGCAACGCCTTATTAGTCATGGTGCGTACAGCCATTTCCGCGTAAGTATCCAAGCCCCACTTCCGGCCTGACTTGTCCACAAAGAACGGTAACCCCTCACGCGCCATGCGAGTAAATGCACGCTGCGCCGCCTGCTGCGTAGTCATCGCACCACTAATGGAATACCCGGTAGCTTCCACGCCTATGCGCTTCCAAATGTCTTCCACGCGGCGCACTAGATTCCGGTGAACCGGCTCCATCGTGGTAATCGCTTCGGATGTGAGCGCGTACACAGCAGCAGTATTCAACGCCTGGGGTATGGGCCTGTTTGGGATTAGGGTTTCAGGCACGTTAGCTAGTTCGCGTTCTGCGTCTAATTGCCCGCGTAGGTAGGCCGCGTCAATAGTGTTGCGCCACGTGGTGCCCAGTCGCTTGTGTAAGGCATCGGCCATGCCCTCAATGTTGCCGCGTTCTTGCCGAATGGCTAGTAGCTGCGCTTCCACCCATGTGGGCGACTCACCCGTCTTCACCAGGGCGCGGCGGATAACCTCAATCAAATACATTTCGGCACGCTGATACAGGGCTACAACATCATTGTTTAGCCCCTCTGCGCGTGCCGGGTCAAAGACCAAGGATTAATCCTCACCTAGTGGGTCTTCATCTGGTTCAACATTACCCAGCGGGTCAAATGTGCCCGCCTGTTCTGCAATGATGCGGTCTACCTCCGCCTGCTTGTCCTGTTCATCCCATTCATGATGAAGCATGTCAATCTTCTGCTGCGTGGAAATTGCACGCGCCGCATCCAAGGCTTGGACAGTAGAAGCCTTATCCAGCATGGTTTCCTGCACAGGTGCAGTCATGTCTACCTTGACACGCGCCTTGGGTGGTGTGAGGTTGTGCAGCCACGCATGGACTTCTAGTAGAGCGTTGGATAGCTCGGACAGCCCGGCGCGCATGTACCGGCTCTTAGACTTCCATGTTTGGATGCTGGCTTGGTATTCGGATTCAATCTCACGTGCGGTCTTCTGCCCACTGGTATTGCTGCCCGCTAGGCCGAAAGTTGCGGGGCTGTAGTTAGCGCGGCGTAGAATCTCCAACACAATCTTATCCGCCAAATTCAGGTAGTACTCAAAGCGCAACTCTGGCGAGTAGAACTGCACACCCTGCCCCTCCGTTGGGGTAGATGCCACCGCATCATAGAATTCACGGTCGAGGTCAAACTCTTGGCCCTTGCCGAATCCTTGGGACTCCAACCAGTATTCAGGCACAACAGCACGCTGCTTGCCTAGGCGCATTTCCCGGCGCAGGTCTGTCCAGGTTTCGTCCAGCATGTCGAATAGAGGGAATAGGTCTGGGCTAATATCTGGCCTGCCAATGTTACGTAGTTGGCCGTCACCACGGAAGCCCACTACCGGGCGGGCATTCGGAATGTAGGTTGCTGCGATGCCTGTGGTGTGGGAGTCCACTCCGCTTTGGGAGTCCACGATGTTTGCGAGTGGTGCGGTGGATGGGTGGTTAGCTAGGGGTCGTGGGTCTCCTAGGTTGTTGGCCCGGCCCTCATAGAGGGAGTATTCGATGCGGCCCTTGGTGTAGCGGGATAGGAGTCGCCATACGTGCTTTTCGTCCTGCTTGGGTAGTTCCTCATGGAACGTAATGGCAGTGAGCTTGCCGTAGCTAAATTCGGGGTAGGCGCTGTCAGCGTCGACGAAATCAATCCACGGGTCATCGGATACGTCGGTATCCCACATGATGCGCCCGTACACGCCACCTAGAGCAGCGCAGGATTCCGCCATGACAAGCAGGTCTGCCGGGAAGCGGTCGTCATTAAGCATGTCATCCAGGTTTGCCTGTGCTTCCTCATCATCCACGGTGAACGTGGGCGGAGCATCAAACAGCAGGCTTGCAGACGTTGCGGCAATATCAGCCGCGATAGGCAGGTGCATCTTCCGGTTCGATTGCCCCTTGGGTGTGGGCTGGCCCCAGAAGAAACGAGACACCGCACCTACTACCCCGCCCGCGAACTGAGACGGGCGAAACGCAGCACCCACACCACCATAATGCGAGTCCAGTTGCTTAGTATCCCCCTCCCACCACAGGGAAGCATCACCCACCATACTGGTGACAGGTGCCCACTTTTCTGGGGGCCACGGGGTGTTAGCGGCGGGCATGGTCATACTGTCTCCTATGCGGTGATGTGCCTAGACCACAAGTAGCGAGACGAATACACGGAATAACGTAGAGCATCGCAAAAATCGTCGCCCTCTTTAATAGGCTTGTCGATGCCGCGCTCTGCTGCTTTTTCGTCCCACCTGTAGCCGGGGATTTCATCTATGAGATTCTTACACTGGGACGATACGAGCAGGTTCCCGTTGTCTAGTAGAGATGCGACCGTTCGAATACCGTCTAGAACATCGTTGTTCGCTTTGTCGATACGGCGGATGCCGTCTTCATGGAGTTGTAGGCCGAATGATGCGGCGGCGGGGTCGTAGTAAATCCACGTGGGGTAATCGTGGCGGGTTAGCCATTCTTTCAGGTCTGCTGTTAGTGCGTTGTTAGTTAGTCTTCCTGGTGCCCATTCGTCTACCGCGTAGAGTCGGTTATCGTCTCCTACTCCTAGGAGGATTCCGGTTGTGGGGTGGGTAGTACCGTAGTCGATACCTAGGGAAATGATTTGCCGCATGGATGGCATATCCTCTGGGTGGATAACATGCTTAGCTTCATCCCACATCTGATAAATCGCGCCCTCTGCCGCCACCCACAATCCTTGGATGAAGCGGAGATACCACATGCCTGTGTATTCTTTGCGCAGGTTATTCTTGTACCCCTCGGTTAGTGAGGGGTTATCGTCCATAGTGAAGTGCCAATAAGTCCAGTCCGCTAGCTGGTCTTCCGGCTGGGTTTTCTTGTCATAGTGCATGCAGCCCGGCACGCGCACTAGGTAGTCTTTGCGTAGCCAGTGATTCTGCGAATCGGGGTTAGTGGTGCAGAATAGCTTGGAGTAGGACTTGGACAGGCGGGATAGTAGCTGCTTAAAGAATGCGGGGTGCAGTAGGGTAATCTCATCCGCGAATGCTAGGCCGATGGTCATACCGCGAATCTTTGATTCTGCGCCCGCGTCATTCGCGCCAATGATGTGGACGTGCCTACCGAAGATAGTGGCCTTGGCTGCGCCCTGGCGGTAGACCACATACTTCTTAATGGGCAGGAAGATGGTTAGCGTTTCGATGGGTTCGAACACGTTACGGTAGATACTGTCGCGGTTCTTACCTGTGATGACGATGGCTGCTGTGCCTTTGTATGCCGCGACCAAAGCCAGCATGAGCAACGTCCACGTGTACGTCTTGCCGGAACGTACAGACCCGTCCCAGATGTTCACGCGGCCTGTTGAGCCAGCGAAAGCATCCTTTTGCTTTTGACTAAAGCCCATAACCTCCGCTGTATCAATCACCCTGCTGGTCATCCTCCACCGGCTTGGCGGTAGGCCCATTCTGCAAAGCGTCAATAATCTGAATCATCGCATTCTTAGCAGAATCCAGGCCGTCGTTATTCTCGATGGAATCCAACCCCATGAGCTGGGCGCGGTGTTGCATGATACGCACAGCAGCGTTAATGGCCTGCGGGGAACCAGACAGTAGCTTTTTCTGTAGGGCTAGTTCCATGCGGTTGAGCTTGTCTAGCTCCATGTCGCGCAATTCCATGGCATTCTCGCGTGGAATAGAATCCATGAACTGCTGCACATCCTTGCGCACAGTGCTAATGGGGATGCTTAGCTTCTCACTAATCGCGTTGTAGCTCATGCCAGCCGTGCGTAATTCGTACACTTTGGCGCGGCGCTTCATCATATTGTCGTGCGCGATGTCGTGGTGCAGTTTCGGCATAGTTAAACCTCCTGGGTCTAATCAACAACCTAGGAGGTTACGTGTTGGCGGGCGTTGTCTACACCTCGCTTACAGTGATGCCCTCTGCCAGTAGGCGGGACTTAATGCGCTGCTGTTCTTCCGCGTTCTCACACTCAACGAGTAGGTTGTGTCCCTCTGGTTGTGGGTCTTTGGGAGGTTCTGGAATATCCTCATCGTCTAGCGCTTCTAGCGTTTCGAGTAGGTCATCTACTTCATCGCGGGTGAATCCTGTTGCGTCTAGGTTGGGTAAGTCAGTGAGTAGGTTAACCAGTTCTTCAACATCGTAAGTGGACTTATCATTTGATGCGTTATCGACTAGGACGATTCTTTTGGCGGTCTCATCATCCACATCCACGCGGTGAACGTCGATAGTCTCCCACCCCAGGCGCTGCGCCGCCATAACTGTATGGTTGCCAGCGAGAATAGTTCCATCCGCATTCGCCACGATGGGCTTATACTGGCCTAACTTGCTTAGTGAACCGGCAATCAGGTCAATATCACCCCGGCGCGCATTGCCGGGATAGAACTTCAGTTCAGCGATAGATGTTTGAGCCATGAGCTAATAAAACACTCACAGCAGCGTTGTTTAATCCCGTGGCTGGTTGTTCTCATCGTAATTTTCAGGGTCAGCTAAACCTAGTGGCATTCCGCATGCGGTGGTTTCATTATCCGGCAAGTTACGCCATTCTTCCGGCATGGACTGCCACATACGATCTACTTCCGCCTGGTGCTCTGGGTCAATATGAATCATGCCCACAGCATAAACAGTGGGTTGGACATTTACTCATCCCAGCCTTCGAACGTGGAATCTACTTCTAGTTCTTGCAGGTGGGCGATGATACCGGCGCGGATAATGCCGTCTGCTATTGCACCTGTTTCTGGGTCTTCCCACGATACGGAGGTGACGGAGTTGCCGTCGATGTCTAGGCCGTAGTTAACGCGGAGGGTGGCTAGGTTCATCACGATTTCGTCCATGGCGGTGAGGGTAGTCATCGCGGCGCGTTGCGCGATGCCCTTTGACCTCGTTCCTTTCGGAATTTCCGAACAACCCATCATGCGGCGTTGCGCGGTGTCTCCCCTCATAGTCTGGGGAGTCTAGTAGTAGCCATAGTATGAATGGGAGTGAACCTGATGCGAGTGCAATTATCCAAAGCATAAGTGTGGTGGGTGCAGGCTCACAGTGCCTTGGTCGCTAACGAGCAGGGTAGCGAGGTTATGGCCTTTGCGTAAAAATTTTGAAAACCGCTTAACACCCGGCTCCCTCACAAGGATTCGAACCTCGATTACCGGAACCAAACTCCGGTGTCCTGCCATTAGACGATGAGGGATTTGGTGGGTAGGAGGATTGCCTTTTACCTCCAAGGGCTGCTTACGGTCTCATCTGTAAGTACCGCACCCTGCCAACCGCATGTCTGGCCGCTAAGCCAAGCCCCCGCTAAGGGACGGTTGCACAATCTTCAAGCCCCGCAAGCGCGGCTCTTTTGTTCTGTCATACCCCGGCTCAACCCGTCGGTCTTGCCGTGCACAGCTGGCAGGATTCGAACTTGCATCTTCCGCCTTTGGAGGGCGGCGCTCTCCCAGTTGAGCTACAGCCATAATCAACCCCACCAGTGTGGGGCGCTATCTACCCAATGAGTTGAGCGAGGATAGCAAGTAAAAGACTGACAATTAACAGCAGGTCATTACTCATGACGGCTACCCTCTCATTAGATAGATAGTGTTTGCGTTTGTATCATGTCGCATTCATGGTGACGCGGTTGCTAAGGAGGTAAAAGCTCCCCGCGTCACACGACAAATGTTAGCTTATACTGTCACGCCATGCAACTTTTTAAGCCACTTTTGTTGCTTCTCTAGCCACTGGCGCGCATGTTCCTCATCGCCAAAGTTCGCAATAACCGACGGGTCATTCGCATTCTCAACCCACGGCTTCCGGGCGACAATCCACCGGCCATTCCACGTCTCGCTAATAAACAATTCACTCATCGCTTCCACCACTTATAAGGCTTTGAGGTTGTATGCCACAATCCGCACCCACACTGGTACACACGGATAGGCATATGCTTTCGTCTCCCCTGCTTCCATTCACGCCGCATCGCATTCTCCGCATGCAGCCGGGCAGGATAATCTTTCTTCCACGGCGTAGGACACTCGGACATCAGAACCTCCACACCATGCCGTAGCCACGTGGCTTACGCATACCAGCACGCCTGGTGCGCTTCGCAGGTGCTGGGGAATAGTCCACGTCCTGGGCTTCCTGCCCGTAGCCTGCTTCCATCATCTCTATCTCCGCATCAATACGGGCCTTAGAGGATGGGTGCCGCCACCTAGCGGACTCAAAATCACTCATGCTCATCTTGCACTCCTACCGGCTCAATCATGTACGAATCACCCGCAATATGAACCATCACGCTAAGATTCTCGGATTCTGCAATTCCTTTCATCACGTCCAACCCCAAGCGAGTTAAAGGCCTGAACATAAGTTCCTTTTCGAGCTGCCGCTTAAACAATTCCGCCAGAACCATAAGCGCTGTAACCGACACAAATACCAATACAGCTTCTACGAGATCCAGTGCATGCACCCATCCCGGTTCAGTGATTAGAGGGACTAGGCTAAACAGGGCACTTGCCAATAAAAGACCAGAAGCAACGCGCTCCCAACCGTCTAGCAGGTGCCAAGCTCCGCTAATAAACTCACGCATTATTGCTCTCCAATCGGTTTAGCTCACGGTCGATATACCAACGGGCCTTAGACAGGTCTTCTACCGCGTCACCTTTACGCCCGGCGCGGCTGATGTATTTCAAGGCATTGCCCAGGTTGAACGACAGATGCTCTGCAATATCGACCGGCTGCGCACCATTACTAAACCCCTGGTAGTGCTCTGGGTTAACTGCGCTCATTCTTCGAATCCTCCCGCCCGTTAACCCGCTCGTAAGCCCAGGCCCAGTACAACTCCGCATAGTGGGTGACGAATGGCTCCGCCAAGATAATCAGGGCGATAATCGCCCCAGAAACTCCCAAGACGATGAGCAATGACAACACCCACTGAAAAAAGTCAGACATAACTACGCGCTCCTTACGTCTTTGAAGCTGTCCACCCTGCAAGCACCCTGCATAAATAGCGAACTATCCCGCTTAGATAACTCCCGAAAGTTATCCTTGTCGCGTGCAATGTATTCCTTTAGGAAGTTGTGCGTGCCGTGGGCAGTCTTGTCTTTACAGTTTTCTGACCTACTAGCCCACCTAAGATTGTGTGGGTGGTTATGCGTTGCTTTCCCATCGTTATGGCAAATATCGAGTCCTTTGGGACGCTTACCTATAAAGGCTTCAGCGACTAGGACGTGTACCCCTATGGTCTTTCTTTTCGTGTGGTTACATAGGGTGACTTGCGCGTATCCGCCGCTGTCGATGTTCTGCTTAAGTACGCGGGTCTTGTAGTTGACTATCCTGTCGCTGGCTTTAATGGTTCTCGCCAATGAGCGCACCCGACCATATGAGGAAACTTCATAAAGCCCCTCGAAGCCTTTAACCTGCACTGGTTTCCATTGCTCTTTGTTCATTGGTTCCCCGCCCTTAAAAATCCCAGTCATCGTCCGTGGTGTCCTCTGCCTTGCCGATGACATAGGCGGAGCCAGAGCCGGAGAAGAAGTCAAAGTTTTCATTTCCGCCTGGGTCAAGGGACGTTTTGATAGCGGTGTGAAACTGGCACATATCAGTTGGGTACATCCCCTCGTACCCCAGATTGTTGAGTGCCTTGTTCGCGTTGTAGCGGAGGAATGCGAGTACGTCTTCTGGACCTGACCCCTGTTTGGTGGACACCTGATATCCAGCCCAGTCGGGCTGGAAGAAAGGTAATCTACCACCATGTCCAGGTACTCCGAACAGTTCAAACGCGATGCCGTGGCCCTCTACG
>NZ_JAVBIE010000019.1:0-16383 GCF_032821635.1 Corynebacterium nasorum
CGACGGCACTCCTGGTGCAATCTTTCAGCTCCTGACGTCTTTGAAGCCGAGAATTCAGCTACACTGACTAGAGCAGCATAGCTAACCCCCGACGTGTCCACTTTCCGGGGGTCAGGCCCTAGGTCTTGGTGGTCGGTTTGTAGCCACTCGTTGCCGTTGAGGTACCACCAGGCTTGTAGTTCATTGGTGTGGTGTGTGCGTACTACGAGTTGTGGGATTCCGCTGCACACTGATGCGATGAATGGTGTACCTGCTGGGGTGTTTAGGGGGTGTTCTTCGACTTGTACGTCCACTACCTCATCGGTTGGGTCTTCTTGGGCGTAGTAGGTTTTCATGCTTACACGCCCTCTAGTACGACTTCATAGAGTGCGTCTGTTACTGCTTCGCGTTCGTGTCGCATGGCTAGGCTTGTTTCGTCTGGTATCCATACGCCGCCGCGTACTAGTCCATTGTCTCCGTGTTGCAGTGCGTCGTAGGCGCATTGTGGTTTGACGGGGCATCCGGCGCAGAGTTCACGTGCGATGGCGGGCTTGTTGACCTGGCCTTTGAGGTCGTAGTTTTTGATGGGTTGGCCTTTGCATTGGGCGTTTTGCCACCAGTGGTTCATGTTCAGCATGGTGGCAGTGTGGTCGATGGTTGCCGTTGTCATTAGGCCACCTGCTTGCCGTTGTTGATGTCTACGATGTTTTGGGTGGTGTAGTAGCCACAGCGGCCTTTGATGCGCCATTCGTTGGGTGAAATGACGGTAGCGGTTTCCCCGGTGGTGAGGGTGGTGGTTTCGCCGGTTAGGTGGTCGTCGAAGTAGTACCAGTCTTTTTGCATGATTGTTTCCTTTTGGTTGGGATTGAGCCGTGGCAGCGGCTCCGTTTCCTTACACAACAAATGTTATCCCAGATTGTTTGCTAGCACAATTTTAACGAATCGCATCTTTAACCCCTCACCCCCACCTTGTGCTTGGATGAAACTATGGATGCCTACGGAAACTATTTCAGCAACTGGTACGACAAGTTCCTTAAAGAACAGACTGAGCTAATGAAAAGGCTCTCCAAATTCCTGTCCATCGACTCCACAAAAGTTGGCGGCTTGTCCCCCGATCAAGTCAAACATCTAACCGTAAACATCGAAAAGATTGGCAAAATCTCAGAACAGAACCAAGTCGCCATCGATTGGTCGAAAAGCTACACACAGATAAAACTTCCGCCATCATCCCCCGACAAAATCGCCAAACAAGCACGAGATTCAGTGAACAGCGATGCCCTAGCCGCGCTCAATCTGAACATTCAGAAACTAAACAGAGAACTAATGGGCATAAGTAGTGCCCACCCAGCCATTAAAAGAATTATGAAACGTGCTGCGGAACTATCCACTATGCAGCGCCAGGCAGATGCAGAAGCCGCGCCAGAAGACGATGAAGCCCCTAACGCGGTTGAAGAATTTGTAGAGAATAACCCAGAAGAAGCGGACGATATAGCCGCCGGAACTCAAGAAGCCGTGCGTGAGTCCATTAAAGCTCCTAAAGATAAATGGGATTCACTTCCGTCTGAATCAAAGATTGAAATCATCATGGATGCTTACAGGACTGCATCTAGTAGCTTTTTTACGGCTATTAACTCTCCGATTGGGATTGTTTCAGTTGCGGAGATAGCTAATAACATTGTGCTCTTCCTAGTTACTTTTGTAGTTCTAGTTCATCAAGCAAAAAATGATGTGGAAGAAAGCGATTAAGAAACGTCTGGGGATTAGTGCCGTCGCCTAGCCAGCGTCATGCTTCCTCCCAGTCTCCTATCCAGCGGCGGGCCATGGTGGTTCCTTCCGCCATTTCTGGGCCTTTTTCTATGGTCTCTTCGATGGTGTAGAACCCACGGTTAACTCCGGGTCGGTATTCCGCGTACTGCCAATCTGCTTCTAGTGGCTGTCCGTTTGGCTTCCATGCGCGTGGTAGCTCGGGGCGAGAACTAACTTTATTAAGTTCATAGCCCCACTTTCCTGCGTCTGGATGAGGGTGGTCAATCACTGCTAAGGTTCGTCCGTCATCGGATTCCTTGTATCCGGCGATAATTCCCTCTCCGGTAGGTGGCTCTCCTTCTCGGTCAAAGATGTAGCACCACATTCCTCGGCTCTGTGCGCGTTCTTGTACGGTCATGTCTGCGAGGGTGGTCATAGCTGGATGGCTCCTGTCCATAGAATGGCTGCTAATGCGGTATAGGTGAGCGTGGGGGCGAGGTCAGGCTTCTGCCGCCACTTTGCCCGCCTGGCGATTTGAATGAGGCCGAGGGTGGTGGCGCTAAATGTGGCTGCGCACGCCCCGACGATAATGATTACGTTCATGCTTCCTCCGGGCGGTATGCTTCCGTGAGTAGGAATCGTGCCAGTGGTTCCCATTCGTGTCGTGCGAGGGAAAAGGTATCGTCGCCTGCTTTGAGATAGATGGAGTTTCGGTAGCTGACCGTGGCGGTGAGGTCGCAGACGGCTCCGCTGGGGTCTTTGATGGTGGTTTTGGGCGGGGTGGTGCGGGCCATGTGGTTGGCGTAGTCGAGGGCCATGTGCCATTGGGGGAAGCGCCGACCTTGGGGTTTCTCCCACCATTCCGCGTGGATGGGTATGGCGAACCACTGCCGCGCCCTATCCTCGCGGTCTTTGTAGACGTACCAGAGGCTCATGCTTCCTCCGCGTATTGTGCTGCTGCGAGTAGTGCGTAGGCGACACCACGGGCTTCTTCGGGGGTGAGGTCGCCGGGTTCGAGACGCTGCACCATGATTGGGCTGCCTGGTGCTGTCCACACGCTAGGCCCGTGTGGCCCTCCAGGTATCCATCCTTTGCCGTCTGGTACGAAAATGCTTGGGTCGTTCGGCTCTGGTAGGTCTGGGATGATTAGGCCTGCGTTGTTGAGGTCTCCTGCGAGGTTTTGTGCAGCCCAGTCTGGGTTATAATCCATTGCATACTTATGCCGCTGTTGCCATGTGCGGATTACCTTTGCGGCCTGGTCTTGGTTATTCATCGTGAGCTTCTTTCTTGATGGTGATAGTGACTTTGGTTCCGTCTCCGTATTGGCCGGAAACTTCCCCGCCGTGGTGACGGGTGATGTATTCGATTACTGCGGCGAGTACCTGGTCTGTGCAGTCCTCTTTGCTAGTAAATGCTGCGCCGGTTTTGTTGAGTTCCCCTACGTGGATTGCGTCCGAGAAAAGGGCACTCTGGATTCCATACCTATTCATCGTGGTCTCCTAGGATGCGGCTAATTTCGTCTTCCGCGTAGTTGTCTTCAAGCTGTATGCCGTCCAGTGGGTCTGTTGAGAGTTCCACTTTGCTGTAGCATTCGCTTTTCTTTTTGAGCTGGTCGCGGAGTTCCTGCAATTCTTCCCGTAGTCGGATTACTTCTTCGGCAAGCTCCGGTGCGAGGGCGGCGAGGGCGGTATCGTGCTTCTTGTCTCCGGCTTCGAACTTGAAACGCACCTGGTCACCCCATCCCATGCGGTGGCCTTCGGCGTTGCCGACGATGATGTCGTAACCGTCGTCTTCTACAGTCCACGGCCCGGGTGTGGCCTGTTCGAGTAGGTGTTTCAGGTGGGTGGTGGTGAGGTCAGTCATTGGTGGGGTCTCCTAGTGTTGTAGGCTTGGTTGTACGCACACCGTCCCCGCTCACAATGAGAATTGTGATGGGGCGGTTTTCTCATTCCTGTACCTCCGTGAGTGTGTAGCGCTTGCCAGTCGGGGTGAGGTATTCAGGTGTTCCATAAACAAGATTCCGCTCGCCATCTTTATAGAAATTGACGAAAATATTTCCTGTGTCCACATTTTGGAAAAGCATGATGACCTTGCCGAATGTAGGGTGTTCTGCTTCTGCGAGGTAGTGCTTGTTGTCGTCCCATTCGATTTCGTTCATGGTGGGTTGTGGTTTGGGTGGGAGGGCAGCGATAATTTCGCTCTTCCATGCCAAGTACTTCTCCGTGTCGCCGCAGAAGTCGGCGGCGCTCAGCGCTACGTTCTTTAGTTCCTCTAGCGCTTCGTGCGCGTTGAGTATTTGTGCTCGTGTTGGGTTAGGCATTGTGTGCTTCCTTTGCTTGGTCTGCTAGTTTGCGGGTTTCTGCTTCGACTTCTGCCCATGTCCAGGTGTGGACGTGCTCGCCATGAAAGAAAGCTATTTTTGGGTTAGCGTGCTGGGCTTCGGGGTGGTGTCCGTCTCCGAGGTGGTTGGTGTCGAATCCGATTACGCGGCCTTCGTGGAAGCTGATTCCACCGTGTACGTCCACGTCGAAGAAGTCCTGTAGGTCTCCCTTATCTAGCCACGGATGGTTTTCGGGCAGCTCAACATAACCGTTGATGGTGAACGGCCCCAGCTGTGTCATGCAGTTGATGCCCTGGTGGGTGAAGTAGCGGGCGGTGTTGTTGGCGATGCAGTCAAAAAGGTTGGTCATTGGTTCTCCTTGCGGGTGGTGTTGCCAGCGGTGGTGTCCGCTGGCTTAGGGGAGGCGCTTTACTGGTTTTCTCGTTGGGCGCGGAGCTTGAGGATCAAGTTGCTGGGTGGGTAAATGCTGTCGAACTCGTCGCTGACTCCGTCCCAGTAGTCCAGTTCGCCCAGTTCTGGCTGGTCACTCATGGCAGCGTTGAAAGCGTCCGGGTCTGCGGGGGTGTAGTAGCCCTCGTCCCATGCTGTGATGAAGTCGGGGCGGTCATCGTCCATTGGGGCGCTCATAAGTAGTCCGTGGGTGGTGTCGGGGCCGTCTTCGTGCCAGAGGGTGGCGATAACTTCGCAGTTGTGGTAGTTGTCTTCGCTGCGTGCTGCTTGGTCGAGGTGGAGGGCGCTGCTACAGGTGTAGGCGTTCATGTTGTTTCCTTTTGGTTGGGTGGTGCGGGGTGGCAGCCCCGCCTTACACAACAAATGTTACCCTACGTAGTTATGTAACGCAACTTTTAGCTAACAGTCTTAATCGCCGCAACCATCTTGTCCGCAATCAGCTGATTACTGGTGGCTTTGTTAATAGTCAGCTCCAGCGACGTACCAGACGAAATAGTTAGCTGCACAACATCGGTACGCGTTTCATCCACTTCTAGGACATTGAAGCGGGTCTGGTCGTCGAATGATCCGTTTGCCGCTGCGTAACCAGAATCATTGTTGGTGAACTTGGTTTTCACGGTGGTGGATAGTCCACTCGCAATGTAATTAACGATGGATTCCACGTTGGATAGTGATGCCATGTTGGCCCTCCTAGTTGTTGGTGCCTACGTATTTTGCGTACAGGTGCCCGTTGCGCACCTTGGCTGTGAAGCCTGGGCCGAAGAAGTCATCGTTTTTGATGCGGCTTCGGTAGGTTCCTTTTACCCCAGTGGTTAGGCCGGTTTGGCCTGGGAATGGTAGCCATCCGTCGTTGGGGTCTGGGTCATACGCGTCTACTAGGGATTGCTTGTAGTCCGCGTACTTGTAGTTTCGCTTCTCCATCATCGCTCCCTAAAAAGGCACTTCATCGTTACTGCCCTGGCCGCTGAATCCGCCTTGGGATTGCCATGGGTCATTTGCCTGTTGTGCGCCTAGGCCTTGCTGTGCGTTCTGTTGCGCCTGCTGCTGGTTGGGGGCCTGCTGCTGGTTGGTCTGCTGTCCGCCTTGCTGTGGGTTGCGGTTGACCTGTGCGGTGGCGTAGCGCAGGGATGGGCCTACTTCCTCCACGTCGATCTCGAAGACACTTCGGTTCTCGCCCTCGCGGGTTTGGAAACTGCGCTGCTTTAGCTTGCCGGTCACGATGACACGCATGCCCTTAGCTAGGGATTCTGCTGTGTTCTCCCCTAGTTGTTTCCAGGCGTTGCAGGTGAGGAACATTGCTTCGCCGTCTTCCCACTGTTGCGTCTGCGAGTTATAGCGACGTGGGGTGGATGCGACGCGGAAGTTGCACACAGCGGCACCTGCTGGCGTGAATCGTAGTTCGGGTTCTGCAACGATGTTGCCAACAATGGTGATTGGGGTTTCGCCTGCCATTACTGGTTCTCCTTTGGTTGGTTGATGTGGGTTTCGCCGGTTTCGGTTTTTTCGATTAGGCCTGCTGTTTCTAGGTGACTGTAGGTTTCCATGGTGGTCATGCGACTGACTTGTAGGAATGTGGTGTCATCTAGGGAATTGAGGTTGTTTTGCTTGCAGTGGTTGTGTGCGAGTAGCCACGCGCCCCAGTCTTCGGCGGTGAGATGGGTGTAGTCATCGTGTTGAGTGTTGAGCATTAGTCCTCCTGGGGTTGGGTGGGTGTGTAGTGGCGACCGGTTGGGGTGAGTTCTTTCTTGGGGAGTCTTATTACTACGTCCCCCGCGTTTGGTGGCTGGATGCACTTAATGACGTTCTCATCTTGGGAGAGCATTACTACCTTGATGCCGTTTTCTGTTTCTGCTTCCGCTAGGTAGTGTTGCTCGCTATCCCATTCAATGTCGGCCATCGTGGGAGCAGGTTTGGGTGGTAGGGCTGCGAGGATAAGGTTCTTCCAGTAAATAGAATTCCACTCTTTTTCCCCGCGGTATGCTGCGTTCTCTAGCTTCTTTAGAGCGTCGTGTGCTTCGATAGTCTGCTTACGGGTTGGTTGGCTCATTAGTTGTTCTCCTTGGGGAAGATGATGGGCGAGACGGTGTGCAGGGCTTGCTTGGCTAGTCGCATGACTTCTTGGATTTCTGCGTCCGCGTCTGGTTGTGTGCGGCGTTGGATTACCTCGTTCCAAGCGCGGAGGTTGCCCGATACGACCATGCGGGTCTCGATGCAGTTTGGGAGTACTGCGCGGGCGGCTTCGTTGCGCTGCTTCTTCGGGAGTTCATCGAGATCTCGTTGCATGACGGTGTAGTCGGCGATTGCTACTTCGGCGGTAACGCGGTAGTAATCTTGTAGTTCTGGTTTGGTGTTTACTAATGCTGGCGGCATGACGATGCTGGCATCACCTGCGTTGATGTAGCGCTGCGATTCGACGCTGAAACTTAGGTGCCGGTGGCGGGTTAGCTCGGCGAGGAAAGCTCGGCTAACGCCGGTGAAGTACAACGTTGCGGTGGCATGCTCGGCAATCGACCAGTGACCTTGGTCTCCTAGCGTGCGGCGCAGGTAGTCCGCATCATCATAGGTTGCTTCATTCGGGCGGTGAAATGAGCGGTAGCAATTACGCCCGGCCATCGTGAGCAACGTTTCCGCATCCGTTGATGCGTCCTGGATACTCATGTACTCACTGATTGCTTTCTCATCAATGCGGGTGTGAGCAAGTAGCTGTACTCGTGGGGTGACGATGTTGGTCATGCTGCATCTTCCTTAAAGTCGGTGATGGTGTCATCAATGGTGGTGTGGAGTTCTTGTAGGTCTCCACTGTTGATGGACGTAATCAGGGTGTAGTTGTGGTACAGGTCGCAAAAGATGCTGGGGTTGTCATCGCTGTTGGATGCTTCGATGTGGAAGTCGCCAATATCGAATGCGGTGAGGTTTGTGCCCCTGGTGCTGCGGATGATGCGGGCATCGTCGCGGTAGTGTTGCGCGAATTTGGTTAGTGTTTCGTGACTGTTCATTGTTTCTCCGTGGCTTCGATGATGTTGGGGAATTCGTTGGCGATTCCGATTCGGTATCCGCCTGTGGTGATGGTGTAGGTGTGGCCGGGTTGGATGGTGGCGTAGAGGTCTGCGCTGTCCCAGCGTCCTAGGGTGATTGCGTCTGCGACTTTGAGGGTTCCGCATTGTTGGGTGTAGATGCGGTATTGGTTTGCGTCCCCGTTACGTGTGGCTTCTTTGCCGGTGATGGTGCAGTCGCGTGTTTGTTGGTTCATGGTGGAGCACCCGGCGAGTGGGAGCGCTAGGGCGATGGTGAGTGCGGCAATTCGTTTCACTGTGCATCCTTGCTAGGGCGTTTTCTTTGCGTTGGTTTTCGCGGGCGATGGAGTTTATGAGTCCTGCGATGCCGATTCCTACGATGGATAGGACGTATCCGATTCCCATGTGTGTTTCCTTTGGTTGGGTTTTGGGGAGTGGCAGCTCCCTTTCTTGCTTGCATAACAAATGTTACGGCATGTTGTCCCTCAACGCAACTTTTGTTGTTCGATTCGAACTTGTGGCTGTGGGTAACAATTCCACCAAACGCGCTGCAAGCCATTCTAAGCGGTTGAAGTATCCTCCCCGACCAGTTATGCCACACAACACCTGTTTGTCACTTAGCGGGCTTGCTGGCCGGTGTTTTGCCCCGTTTCTTGCAAGTAGCCTGTGATGAGTTGTTGTATTTCGGGGATTTGGAGTGCGCTGTTGTAGGTTTCTTTGGCTTGGAGGGCGTGGAGTTCTGCGATGATTTCACGGCGGATGGGGCGGGAGTAGACGAGGTCTAGGGCGGCGGCTAGTGCTTTGCCCATGTTGGCGTGGCGTAGGTGGGTGCCCATGGTTTGGTAGCCGCGTAGGTAGATTTCTTGGGTGCCGGAGTCGAGTAGTACCCATCCGTGTTTGTGGAGTTCTTGTGCGGCTGTTTCGATGTCTTCCGGTGTGAGGTTGGTGTTGAGGGCTGCGAGTTTGTGGGGGTTGTAGTCTAGGCATCCTGACCAGTCGAGTTCGGGGAGTGTGCCGATGGTGAGGAATAGCCATTGGGCTGTGTGGGTGAGGTCTCTAAATCCTGCTTCGTTCCAGATTTGTGGGGTGATGTTGGTGCTGTTGCGGGTTTTGCGTACGCGCATTAGTTGAGTGCTTTCTGTCGGTTGTGGGCTTTTTGGATGATTTCGGCGGGGGCTAGGTTGGTTGGTTCTGGTTGGTTTTGGGCGTTGTGCCACCCGGCGCGGGCGATTTCTTTTGTGTCTTGGTCGGTGGGGTCTTGGGTGGTGTCGATGCCTGTCCACCATGGGGGTGGGATTACTTTGTCTAGGCGGAATTGGGTTCCGTAGTTGCGTTTGGCGCGGTTGACGCGGTGTTTCCACCTGTGGGCTTCGAGGATGTATTTCTTTGTGGGGTCGTGTTCCCACTGCTTGATGACCTGCTTGGCGGCGTTGATGATGTCCCAGGGGCCTGCCATGTGGTCTGTTTGGGTGGTTGCTGCCCAGTAGCGGATTGCTTCGGGCCAGATGTCTTCGGGAAGGTTGATGGTTTCGAGTACGTCTGCCCAGACGTTGAGGACGATGGGGTCATCTTTGGGGAATTTGGCGGGTGCGGCTGCTGCGCCGTAGGCGATGATGTTGGCGGCTAGTCGTGTGTGTTGTGGGGTTGGCATGTTTTCCTAAAAGGGGCAGTTGAGTTCTTTTAAGTGTTGGGTGTGTTGGGTTTGTTTGGCTTCTGCTTCTTGGGCTAGGCGTTCTCCTAGTTCTAGGTAGCGTTGGGATTTTGTTTTGGTGTGGGTGGTTGGTTTGGGTGGGAGTGGGTCGTCTTCCCAGCAGCCTTGGTTGAGCCATGTGGTGGGGTGTTTGGTGTATGCGGGGTTGCGGTTGGGGTCGTCGCGGTATCGGCGCATGGCGTTGATGATGGTTTGGGGGTTGGTTGTTTTGGTTGCTTTGTCCCATGCTTTGCGTGCGGCTTTTTTGGAGACTTTGCGGGGGACGGTGTTCCAGAATTCGTTGAAGTCGTGGTCGGTTGGTTCATCAACCTTTTGGTTGATGTGATCGTTTTCTTCTTGTTGTTCTTCTTGGTGTTTTAGTTGTTGTTCTATACGGTCAAAATTCTTTACCGGGGCCTGGTAAAAATCTTTTACCGGTGCCTGGTCAAGTTTCTTTACCGGCTGTTGGCTCCCCTGGTAAACATTCTTTACCGGCGTTACGCGCTGCTGAACCTCTGGAATGTTGTACAAGTCCAATTCGTAATCGAATGAATCAAAGCGCCCCTGCTCCCCCGGAACCCTAATTCGAGTGAGGAACCCTAACTCTGCAAGGTCATCTAAAGCAGCCATAACGGTGGGCTTAGATAGGCCCGTTTGCTCGGAGATGATGCGGGTGCTGATTTCAAAGCCTGGGTCGTGGGTAAGCAGGTTGCTCATAACGTGTACGGCCCTGGACTTGATTCCTGGGGTGCGCGCTAGTGAGTTAGGCGCTTGGTAGAAATGGTCGGATAGTGCGCCTTTGAAGAATACGGCCATGGTGTGCTGTCCCCTCTGTTGCAGGACAACGGAATTCGCAGCTAGATTTGGGTCTAGTCATTGCGCATTCCCGTCGCTGTTGTGTGATGGTTAGACCCCTATGAGGTGTGTGGTCACCTTGTGGGGGTTGATTTTTGTGATGATGCGCTAGGTGCGGCGTTGTTCGTCACTTGCGTAACCGGCCCCTGTAATTACAAGTTTGTTGTTTGTGGGTTTACTCCTACCCATTCGCGTACGGCTGCTGCGTGCCGGGATGGTGTTGGGGATTCGATGAATCGGCCTGTGGGACGGATTAGTCCGTCTTTGCGTGCGATGCGGAAGAAACTGCCAATCGTGTTCGGGTGGTGCGGCTTCGCGTCCCCTAGTAGTTCCCTAAAGTCATGCGCGGTAAATGGCTCCCCCGTCGCTGCGAGTTGGGTTAGGGCTTTGTGTGCGGCTACGTCCCAGCCCCGGTGTATGGCGATTTCCGCGTAGTAGGCGGTGTCGCGGGGGTCGATGTCGATCATGAGTTGCATGGTGGTCTCCTAGGCGGCTTGTCCAAGGTTGGTTGGGATTTTCTTATGGTGGTAGTTGATGCGGAGGATGATTTTTCGGTCTACTTTTTGGGTTTTCCCGGCCATGATTTTCTTCATGGTGTTGTAATTGAGTTTGAGTATTTTGGCTGCTTTGGTTACCCCGTAGTGGTCTACGATTTCGTTCAGTAGTTGGCGTTTAGCTGGGGTGACTTTCCGTAAAGGGCGTGGCTTTGCTCTCTTGGGGCTACTTACCCATGGGCACTCATTCGGATCGTCGATGTCGTTCCAGTCGAATGGCTTGGGTAGTGCAAGTTGTCTAGTGGCCCGGTCTACGTTCCGTATCGGGTCGAGGGCGTGCTGGGTGTAGTAGGTGCGTATCTTTTCGTCCATTTGTGGGGTTGCCCAGTTGGTGCGGTCGTAGGAAAGGTGCTGTACTTTTTCGGGTTCTTCTCCTATTGCGCGGCCTATTTCGGCGAATGGGATTCCGATTGCGCGTAGGGCGTTGACGCGGCGGCGGAGCGGCCATGCGGGGCGGCGGTATGGGGATAAGGTGGGGATTTCTTTTAGCGCCTGGTAGGTGAAGTCTTTGAAGCGGTCGCGCCGGTGGTATTTAATATCGCGCAGCGTTCTGTCGTAGATGGCGTGGTCTTCTTCGATTGCGTTGAGTGTCCATCCCCCGGCTAGGATTCGCTCTAGTTCAGCGTGGACGGTCTTCCAAGGGATGTGTTGTTGGACGATTCCGGCTGCTTTAGCGTGGCGGAGACATAGGCCCTCGTATCTGCCGTGGGAGGGTTGTGCGCGGGTGCAGTTGGGGCGTACACAGATGGGGTTTTTGCGTTCTCTCATGTTGTTGGTTGGGTGTTGGTTGTGGGGCTGGCAGGCCCTGGTGGAGAAGATTGGGTGGGGTGTGGTTAGCGGATGCCCCTCCCCGCTTAGTGATTCCTTATGCCGCTTCAGGCTTTTCCGGCTTGTCTTCTACTACTTCGCCGTCTACGTGCTGTGGGTAGTCCAGGGCGGATTCGGATAGGTCAACACGGACTGTTTCGTCCGCTGCGATGCCCTTGTCCAGGTCGGTTGATGCGGGCATCCACTTAGAGAGCTGGCGTACACACGTCTTATGGGCCATTGCGTCGAAGTTGTCAGCCCACGGGCCGAACACTTTGCCCTCCCTGTTCTTCGCTTTGGCGTGTTCATCGCGGTAGGCCAGCATGTCGTTCTTGCTCATGACGATGAAGCTGTGTCCCCCGGTGGTGAACTTTGCCACCGCGTAGTAGGCGATGGGGTCACCCTTGGGGCCGTTCATGCATGGCTTGTGGACTAGCTTGTCTTCTAGGCCGTAGTCAACTTCTAGGTAGTCATTCTCATAGACGGTGCGAGCAATGAGGGATTGAATCTTGCCAGAACGGTGTGCTAGTTCAACTAGGCCACGGTAGCCAACTACCAGCTGTGCCACCATGCCGTTTTGCTTCCTGTCCCAGAATGGGAGCAGGTAGGCGTGTCCTAGTACGCCGGGACGCAGACCAAGCTGGGAGCAGGTCATGAGACCACCCAACACGGACTGGGGGGTACATTCCGCAAGCTTCGGAGTTTGGCGCAGGCAGGTAAGCGCATCGCGTACAAGCTGCTGCGCTTCCATTCCGCGTGGTGCTGCCATCTGGAATTGGGATTCCATGTTGCGGATCTGGTCTGCCAAGGTGGTTGGCTTGCCCTGCTTGTTAGGGGCGTTGTTTGCAGCCATACGTTGTTCCAAGTTCTGTCCCATGATTAAGCTCCGATCTCTTCGAGGATTTTCTTGTAATAAGAATCTGAAATTTCTTGCATTTGAGGTTTCAGATTGGGGTGGCGTTGAATATGTGCACGAGCGCGATTGCAGGAAAGGCATTGCCTAGCACCATTACGGATGCCCACCCGCGTTAGATTTTCTGGGAAAAGGTTATGCCCGTGATTACAGTGCGTCTTTGATGCCCAGTGATGAGTTCCATGCTTCACAAGGTCATAATTGTTCGCAGTGGGCGTATCCCATCTAAGGTTTGTCAGCTTGTTATTCAACTTGTTTCCATCGTTGTGACACCCCTCCATTCCTTTTGGTCGAGGGCCAACGAAATTTTCTAAGACAAGATGATGAGCCAGCTTGTCTGTTGTTTTTCCACTTTTTCTCAGGCTGTAGCGAACGTATCCACAATTGGAGGTTCGATGTCTTAGAATCTTCCCGCGCCACTTTTGAGGGCCAATTTTGGTCTGGACTACGCGATCTAGGCTTCGAACGTTTCCATAGCTAGAAACTTGGTAGATACCCTCATACCCGGCAATGTCTCGCCATTCTTCAATGGGCATTACTGCTCCTTTACTGGGATGATGCTGGTGTTCTGGTATTGGCTGTAGGTGTCTGGGTCGTTGGCCCTGAATTCGTCCGTATGGAACGTGGGCACTGGGTGGGTGTACTTGTCGACCAGGGCGGGATTGTCGGTTTCAAGTCGGTTGAGGTTGAGCCTGCCGCGCCGGGTTTTAGCCCAGATGCGCTCCCCTGTGGTGAGCATGTCGTGACCGTCCATGAGTTCCGCCATTTTGGCTTTTGCTTCCCGGATGTCTTGTTCTGCCTGCTTTTTACGCTTATCGGCTTCTACCCATGCTTGCCAGATGTCTTGTACGTCTTCGGCTTCCACTTCGCGGGGCTGTGGGTTGTGTGCCCATTCAGCGGTTAGCGTTTCCATGGTGCGGGCGTGGCCGTCAACATCTGGTGGGGTGTCATTTTCTACGCAGTGCCAGAATTTCTGTTCCATGTCGAACAGGATTTCTTGAATGTTTGGGTTGATGTCATACTCGTAGACTCGCAATTCGGAACCTGCGATGAGTGCGGCTACTACTGCCTTATCTGCGCCCATGACCATGCTGGAATGAGTGACTTGGATTTCGGCGTGGTCTGCTATCTGGCCGTCCCATTTGTGGCGTTGGGATAGGTGTACTGTCTTGGCTTCGAAGATTCGTCCGTCTTCTGTCCAGCCGTCGAGGTTGCAGCGCATCCAATCGTGTTTGGTGGATTTGTAGCCTGCTTCTGGTTTAATGATGCCTAGGTTTAGTTCTTCGGCGGTTGCGTCGAGGATGACAGGCTCTAGGCGGTTTCCCCATTCACGGAGGCGCTCCGTGATCTTGTCTACGGGTGGGTCGATGGGTGCGCGCCCGGTCTTAATTTCCCACAGGGAGTAGGGGGATTCGAATGTGGATAGTCCTGCGATGGCGGATGCGTCGCTGCTTCCTATGCCCTCGTTGCGTTGTACTAGCCATTCTGCGCGGTTGGTGGTTAAGGGTAGTTGCGCGTATGTGGTATTATTCATTTGCGTTTCCTATTGGTTGGGATTCGTGAACCTGCCCCGGCACATTTATGGGGATGGCAGTCCCCGTGCTTTGTGTGGCGGGTTCTTTTTACGCAGTGAGTAGTTTGCGTTCTTGCATTTCTGCGCGGTGTGCGAGGAAGTCCATGAAGTCATCTGCGTCTTCGATACTGATTCGCCAGACTGGTTTTACTGCGTTGGTGGAGATGTTGGTGGCGTTGAGGTTTCCGGCTTTGATGTGGTCGCGGATGAAGCTCTTGGATAGTTCGTACATTTGGGCCATCGTTGTGACGCTCACGTAGCGCTTTTCTGGCATTTTGTCTCCTATTGGTTGGGGTTGGTGTTGCTTGGTGGCAGTTTGTGCAACACCTTGAATGTTACAGTACGCAACACTGTAACGCAACTTTTGTCATTTCCTTGTTGTGTTTCGCCCTGAAAAGGTGGGAATACCAGCGGTGTTATTCGATACAACAGGCAATGTTGTGTAATTTATCGGGCATGGGAAACAATCTTGGACTGGCAGATATTGTGCGCATTGCAAGGAAGAATATGGGCTTTAACCAGGCGGACTTGGGTGAAGCTATGGGTCGCGATCGCACGTGGGTTACACAGTTGGAGCGCGGTAAGCGCTATAGTGGCAAGCCTTTTACTATCGAGCCGCATATGGTTTTGAAGCTGGCGGGGGTATTGCAGGTTGATCCGGTGGAGTTGCTGGTAGCTGCTGAAATTCCTCAATCTGAATGGCCCGACATGTCGCACATTAGTTCGAATAGTGCTAATGTTCGAACCATCGACATCACAACCCTGTCCCCCACGCAGGCTAAGCTAGTCGAGCAATTAGTCAAGGAACTAAAGAACGGGAACAACCAGAATGAAAGCGGCAAACACAAAGGATAAACCATACGATCTTCTAGTAATCCCCCAAGCAAAAATTACCCAACCAGCACCCCACCTAACCCCCACCCAAGCGCAGCAAGCCGCCCAAGCATGGCGCGACTACGGTAACACCCCTAACCCATCGTTCGAACAAACATGGACAATCGCCATAGCCCACATCGTGGACGGTGACCTAAAAGTCACCACCACAATGCGAATCCCCGCCTAGCCCGCCAACTTATCCAATGCGGCACGCATAGCATCCTCCGAAGAATGCAAATACCCACGGGTAGACAACAGCGTTGAGTGCCCCGCAAACTGCCGAATCAACTCCGCATCCACACCCGCATCCAACAGGTGCGAAATCACCGTATGCCGCGCCGTATGTAACACCATCCTGCGCACCCCGGCGCGCTCACACAGCTCATACCACGCCGCATCATCATCACGGTTAAGAATCGGCTTCCCGTCCGCATGAAACACCAAACCCGATTCTTGGCCCCGGTACAGCTCCATCATCGCAGCACGAAACGCATTCGACATAGGTAGCACACGTGACGATGTAGCCGTCTTAGGCCGCACAAACCACAATCCTTTATGGCAGGGGCGGCACTCATAGCCCGGTGGTACGTCTGGGCCACGTTTAGGGCACCTAGCGGCTGTGGTGTTGCTGTCACAGTCGCAGCCCTCCCCGTGTGCCCATGGGATGCGCTGAATCTGCCATGACAGGTCTACTAGGCCACGTTCTAGGTCTACCCTGTCCCACTCTAGGCCTAGGCATTCCCCTTGGCGTACAGCCATTGTGAGGGCTAGTGCCCACCGGGCGCGCATCATTGGACTATCACCTGCCATGGTGGTCAAAATGGCTTTTGCTTCGGCCTGTGAGTAGGCTTCTCGGGCCTTACTGTTGGCTTTGGGTCTGTCCATGCGGTCACAGGGGTTAATCGTTATCTTGCCCTCATGTACCGCGTCTTTTAGGCACTTGGACAGTGTGGCGTGGACGGCTTGGATAGTGCGGTCACTGGCACCTGTTTGCCGCATTTTGTCGTGCAGGTGGCGTACGTGTTCTGGGGTGATTGTGTCTATGCGGTTCTTTCCGATGTGGGGGATGTGCTTTCGTCCGTAGGAGCGGTAGTTGCCTAGGACGCGGGGGCGTACGCGGTGGTAGGCGATGTTGTCGCACCAGTATTCCCACCATTCGTTGAGTGTGGGTGTGGTTCCTGCTTGGTAGGTGCCGTCTTCTAATTCTTTGAGTTTGGCTTTGACCTTGGCCGCTAGGCGCTGTTTGGTCTTTGCGGTGACGCGGACGCGCCAGCGGTTGCCGTTGGGGCGGTGTCCTAGGTCGATGATGCGGTAGTAGACCTCTTTTTTCTTGTCGAAGTTGAGGTCTCCGATGTTTCTGACTTGGGGCATGAGTGTGTTTCCCTTTCACTCTGTCCGCTGGTTCTAGTAGAACCAAAAGTCGATCCATGACCATGTTTGATGGTGGTCCACTGTGGTGATGGGTAACATTTTATGGTTTTTGGCGACCAGCGGAAATGGCGGCTTTTGTTGCATAATACAACATTTCTATGCAGCCTTCCAAGCTGAAGACGCGGGTTCGATTCCCGTCATTCCCTCCAGTTGT
>NZ_JAVBIE010000020.1:0-15871 GCF_032821635.1 Corynebacterium nasorum
CAGGCTAACTGCCTCGCCTGCCACCACGCGCTCAACAGCAGCATCCTTAACATCCTTCGGAGTCCAACGCGTCACAACTACCTCCCGGTCGAAGTGGCGCATTCACCCCTTGACAGCACGGTGCGCGCCGGAACTTTCTTGTCGTTCATATGGCACTCATCTTATGAGCAGGACGGGGGATTGGGCAGCGCTCGGTTGAGAGTAGTGACGTTAACTGCGTCTTCGCCCAGGAACCCGAGGCTGGCATGCTCCGTGTTGTCCTCGATGAGGCTTCGCACCTCTTCGGTGCTCATCCCCTGCTCTCGAGCGACCCGCGGAGCCTGTAGTTCAGCGTACGCAGGGCTAATGCCAGAGTCGACACCAGAGCCGGAACCGGTTACCGCATCGGTGGGAACATCTTCTGGAGCGGCGCCTTCACGCTTGGCGATGTCCCCGCGCCGCTCCTGCACGGCTTTTTCTAGCTCGGAGCTACTAGCGCCGTAATTGCTCATGCCTTCGGAACGGGGGAAGAAGTACGGGCCTTCGGTCTGGCCATCTTGGAGCTGGGTCGAGCCAGCTAGGCACTCACCTTGGTAAATGAGGTTGCCCTCGGCGGAGTCCGGCTTGATGCGGGAGATTCCCCACACGGCAGCAGGATAAATCATTCCCAGTGCGATAACGCACAATAGTACGGCTAAGAATCCAGCGGCGAGGTTACGAAAATAGACACGCATTTTTGGTCCTTCTTTTTCTATATACCTGGAAGCAGGTTGACTACCTGGTCAATGAGCCAGATGCCTAGGAATGGGGTGATAACGCCGCCCAGGCCCCAGATGCCCAGGTTACGGCGTAGCAGGGACGAAGCAGAGGCCGGCTTATAGGCCACGCCCTTGAGCGCCAATGGAATAAGAGCAACGATGATGAGCGGGTTGAATACGACTGCAGACACAATGGCGGATTGCGGCGAGTGCAGGTGCATCACGTTGAGGCGCTCAAGGTGCGGAAGCTGGGTAGAAAACAGGGCCGGCAAAATGGCGAAGTACTTCGCTAAGTCATTGGCCAAAGAGAAGGTGGTAAGCGCCCCACGGGTGATAAGCAACTGCTTGCCAATGCGCACGACATCGATAAGCTTGGTCGGATCAGAATCCAAGTCCACCATATTGGCGGCTTCCTTCGCTGCAGAGGTACCCGTGTTCATGGCCACGCCCACGTCCGCCTGCGCCAGCGCTGGTGCATCATTAGTACCGTCACCGGTCATAGCGACCATGCGGCCATGCGCCTGTTCCTCGCGGATCCTGGCCAGCTTATCTTCCGGGGTGGCCTCCGCGATGTAATCATCTACGCCTGCCTCTTTCGCAATGGCCGCTGCCGTCAACGGGTTATCGCCGGTCACCATGATGGTTTTGATGCCCATCTGGCGCAGTTCGGCGAAGCGCTCCGCCATGCCCGGCTTGACGACGTCGCTGAGCTGCACCACCGCAATAACCCTGCGGGTGCCGTCGGATTCTTCCACAGCAACGGGCAGCGGGGTTCCACCGCCTTCAGCAATCTGGGTCACGGAGTCTGCAATTTCTTGTGGCCAGTCGCCACCTGCTTCAGTTACCCACCGGCGCACAGCATCGCCTGCACCCTTACGCAGCTTTCGGCCTTTGAGATCAAGCCCAGACATGCGGGTAGAAGCGCTAAATGGAATGACCTCGGCGGTCTTTTCTTCCTCTCCTGCTTCGGCAGAAAGGTGGTAGTTTTCGGTCAACCACGACACGATGGAGCGACCCTCTGGGGTCTCATCGGCAACCGAAGCAACGCGGGCTATTTCCGCAGCTTCCTGCTCATCGACACCGCGCGCAACGATAAGCCCGGTAGCCTGCCGGTTGCCATAGGTGATGGTGCCGGTTTTATCCATGAGTAGGGTCGCTACGTCTCCCGCCGCCTCCACCGCTCGTCCGGACGTAGCCAGAACATTGTGGTGCACGAGGCGGTTCATTCCCGCGATTCCTACTGCGGATAGCAGGGCAGCGATGGTGGTTGGGATGAGGCAGACCAACAGGGCCACCAGCGAGAGCGGGGAGAGCTCCGCGCCGGTAAACAACCCCATTGGGGCCAGTGCGGTAACCGCAATGAGGAAGAGGATAGTCAAGGTAGACAGGAGGATGCTCAGCGCGATCTCATTCGGGGTCTTGCGGCGCTCCGCTCCCTCCACCAAGGCAATCATCGTATCGACGAAGGTTGATCCCGGCTCCGAGGTGATCTGTACCAGGATGGAATCAGACAAAACCACGGTACCGCCGGTCACAGCACAGCGATCTCCACCGGCCTCGCGAACCACGGGAGCAGACTCGCCGGTAATGGCAGATTCATCGACGGTTGCCGCGCCTTCAATGACGTCGCCGTCGCCCGGGATAGTCTCTCCGGCCTCCACGCGCACGATAGCGCCCTTGGTGAGCTCAGAAGCGGCAATAACCTCGATGCCGCCATCGGTGACTAGGTTCGCGGTGGCGTCATCGCGCACGGCGCGCAAGCTATCCGCTTGGGCTTTACCGCGGCCTTCGGCATATGCCTCAGCGAACGCGGCGAACGCAATGGTAAACCATAACCATACGGTCACCACCCAGCCATAAACGCTGGGGCTAAAGATGGACCACAGGGTAGTCAGCGCGGCGCCTACCCACACCACGAACATGACGGGGTTGCGGGCTTGGGCGAGCGGGGACATCTTGTGCGGCAACGATTTAAACGCTGCCGCAGCCAACCCACTGTTTTTGGTGGCAGAGCGCTGGGGAGTGCGTTGCTCAGTGGTCATAGTTGGTGTTGTCATGAGAGTGCCTCCGAAATGGGACCCAAGGTAAGAACGGGGAAGAAGGTAAGGGCGGCGACCAACACAATGACGCCGATGGTAAGCAGCGCGAAGGTCACACCGGACGTCGGCAAGCTGCCGGCGGTAGTGGCCTGCCGGCGTTGACCGGCTAGGCTGCCCGCCAAGTACAGGGTGAAGACGATGGGGAGGAAGCGGCCCAGCAGCATGGCGATACCGAGGGTGACTTGCCACCAGGGCTCGGTTACCGTCAGGCCCGCGAAGGCCGAGCCGTTATTATTCGACGCCGAGGTAAAGGCATAGAGCACCTCGGAGAGACCGTGCGCGTTATCCGAGGTTCCCGGCGCGCCGAAGTTGGTCGCGGAAAGCTCCACCAGCTTGCGCTGAGCCACCGATGCGCCCACGCCTACTAGGACGAGGACCGGCATGGTGAGGATGTACAGGCTCACCGCGGAGATTTCCTTGCGGCCGACCTTATTGCCCATAAACTCCGGTGTGCGCCCAACGAGCAGGCCGCCGATAAATACGGCGAGGATTGCTACCATCAGCAGACCGTAGAGGCCAGTGCCCACGCCGCCTGGTGCAATTTCGCCCAGGAGCATATTGAGGATCAACAAGCCGCCACCCAATGGTGAGTAGCTATCGTGCATCGAATCGACCGCGCCGGTAGAAGTGCCCGTGGTAGACACCGCAAAGAGTGCGGAAGCGTCAATACCTAGGCGCTGTTCGATGCCCTCCAAGTTGCCGCCCGCAGCGTGAGCTGCCGCACCGGTGGTAGTGTGCTGTGCCCATACCACCAAGGCAACCATAACGGTCCAAATGCCGCCGATGACGCCAAGCAGGGTCCAGGCATGTTTTTGCGATTTCAGCATTACCCCATAGGCACGGATAAAGCAGAAAGAGATAACCAGCAAAGAAAAGATTTCCACGAGGTTGGTAAAACCAGTGGGGTTCTCAAAAGGGTGCGCCGAGTTGGCGCCGAAGATGCCACCACCATTGGTTCCCAGCAATTTAATTGCCTCCTGGCTAGCTACCGGAGCGCGCGGAATATCCACGCCCGCGGAGCTCACCAGGTTGGACCCGAAGGTTTGCATGGTTCCGCCCAAGATGAGGACGAAGGAAATCAATAGAGAAAGCGGCAAAAGAATGCGCACCAAACCGCGGGTGAGGTCAACCCAGAAATTTCCGATGAGGTGCTGTCCGCTCTCAGAGCCCAGCTTGTCACGACCATATCCCAAGTGACCGATACCGCGAATGAGCGCAACCGCCACACACATGCCGACAGCCGCGGAGGCAAAGTTCTGGACGGTCAGGCCAAGCATCTGCGCACCATTGCTCAGGGTTTCTTCGCCCGAATAGGACTGCCAGTTGGTATTGGACACGAATGACGCCGCCGTATTGAACGCCATCCACGGTTCCACCGCTGCGGAGCGGGAATTGCCAAAGCTAGGCAAAACGGTTTGTAGGCGCTGCACCGCGTAAAGAACGAGTACGGATGCCAAGCTGAAACCAAGCAATGCACGGCTGTAATTCTTGCTGTTATGCCCGCGGTTTGGGTCAACGCGCAGGACCTTATACACCGCACGCTCTATCGCCCAGTCCTTGTCAGAGGTGTAGCTGCGTGCGATCCAGTTGCCCAAAGGAACATATGCCGCCGCGAGCAAGACGACGAGGGCGAGGAACTGCGGTAACACCGCCCCAACGCCGGCGATCATGCGAAACGCTCCGGATCAACTAAGGAAATGATGAGGTAGGTCACCAACGCCACAACAATGACGAGGCCAATGACCGCTGTAATGGTGTTCATGGTTATGCATCACCGTCCAGAAGCTCGTTGAGGACGGAGGGACAGCCAACCGTCAGGATGGCTATCAGGATTGCCACGATGTCTAACATGTGGGAAACTCCCTTGTGCGAGTGAAACTTTCCTGTGCCTGACAGGTATGCCTGCCAGGTGCCGGTACCAAGGCAGCACCTGCTACGCACAAACGTTAGGACCACACCTCCGCTGCCCTAGGCAATCTTTGCGCTATCTTTACGCCTCCCGCTCGCAATTTTTATATTTCCTTTACACCCCTTTTGCGCCACCTTTTCTTCAGGCCGGGAACCGCCCTTTATCCACAACGAAGGCCCGCCGACAGCGCATCGGCGGGCCTTCTCCCCATGACTAATCTCTCGGTACCCAAGGAGGGAATGGAGCGCACCCTCCTGCAAGCACCGCCCGTGATTAGGCAAGCCTAAGTTTATAAACCTTTCGTAGGATGGTCAAGGGTTTGCCCATAAATTTCTTAACTCCTGACAAAAACACAGTTAACCTGCAATAACGAGTACAATCCGGAACCATGGCTGAGTTGAAATCCACTATTTCCGAACAACTCCGCAAATTCTGGCGTGCCAGCGAGAAGGAATTGACCGATTCCCCGCGTCGCGGTGTCGCCTCCCCTGCCGAAGCCACGGCACTGCGCGAGGAGGTCGCGGCCGAGATTGCGGACCTCATCAAAGCGCAAAAGGTCAAAACCAGCCCCGGCGATACCGCCCTCGACGCCGATGCGGCCGCCACCCTCCCGCTAGGCGCACGCATGAAGCCACGTGGGATCTTCGAAGATGACTGGGGCGCACGTCCTACCGCACAACGCCCCTGGCCGGTCATCCTCATCCACGGCACCTGCGATACCAAGGGCGTATGGCAAATCCTCGGCAATGAGCTGCGCCAAGACGGCTGGGCGGTCTTCGCCCCTGACTACGGCCGCCGCGCCACCCAACCCCTTGCAGAATCCGCCGAGCAACTCGATGCCTATATCCGCACCGTGCGCATGGTCACCGGCGCGAACAAGGTCATCCTCATCGGCCACTCGCAGGGCGGGCTCCTCGCCCGCTATTGGATGCGCATGATTGGCGGCGCCGAGCATGTCCTCCACCTGATGTGCATCAGCGCGCCAAACCACGGAACTACCTACGGCGGTATCGTCAGCCGCCTCATTCGCACCCCGCGCCAAGAGGCGGTAATGCGCTCCGTCATCGATGGCTGGTTTGGGCCGGCGGGAATGGACCAAATTGTCGGCAGCGAAGCGCTACGCGAGGCCAATCGCGATGGCGACTTGGAATCTGGCGTGAGCTATACCTGCATTGCCACACGGTCTGATGCCGTCGTGGTCCCACCCGAAACCTGCTTCCTTGATCCCCGCGGCGTCGCAGAGGGCACCGTGCGAAATATTTATGTCCAAGACTTCGACCGCCGAGCAGTGGTCATGCACGAGGATATGCCCATGGATAAGCGCGTCCATGCCATCGTGCGCACCATCTTGGAATTAGTAGAGACTATCCCCCGCTAGTTAGAGCTCCAGCTCATCAAGGACCGCGTCAAAGGCTGGGCCCACCTGCGTGCGCCACAGCGTATCCACCTTCTGATCACCCCGGCCGGGGCCGCCATTGATGACGGCTACGCGCTTGCCCTGCTTCTTTGCCTCCAGCACAAAGCGATACCCACTCATCACCGCAAGAGAGGACCCAGCCACCAGCAGCGAGCGCGCCTGTCCCAACACGGCAAAGGCGGCATCGCGGCGCTCAGCCGGCACGGGTTCGCCAAAGTAGACGACGTCTGGTTTCAATAATTCCGATCCACAGCTCTCGCATCCGGCCATGCGAAACGCTGCCACGGCGGCCTCATCCAGGGTCACGTCACCATCCGGATTCACTTGGTCCGCCTCCACCACTAGGCGCTCCAAGTACCCCGGATTTGCTGCGGCCAAACGCGCATCGAAATGCGTCCGCGCCTCCCGATATCCGCACATCAGACACACGACGGTTTCCATATCGCCATGCAGCGCCACCAAGTTCGCGGTCCCGGCCTGTTTATGCAGGCCGTCCACATTCTGAGTAACCACGCCATTAATCAGCCCGGCGCGCTCCAGTTCCACCAGCGCATAATGCGTACGATTCGGCGCCGCAGCATCCATGACTCGCCACCCCACAAAACTGCGGGCCCAATACCTATGGCTCGCGGCCGGGTCGTGGCGAAATTCCTGATAGGTCATCGGACGGTGCCTACTCAGCGAGCCACGCGGCCCCCGATAATCCGGCACGCCCGACTCCGTCGACACCCCAGCCCCCGTCAGCACCATCACTGGGCCCTCACGCAGCTGCTTGACGACGTCCCCCAAAGCCCTCCCCGGCTCCGTATGCGGCGCCGATTCCTCTACCACTCGGGCGATCGAGCGCAGCGCGGACTGGTGAGCAAGGGAGACGGCTGGATCCATGCTCCCGATGCTAGCTTTCGGGCAAGTGCTCTACGTATAGCCACTCCGAATCCAGCTCCCCGTGGCGCGAGCACTTGGTGTGCCAGCCATCGGGGCGCACCTGAGCCACCATGCGGCGACCACAGATTTGGCAATAGCGCGGCACATCGAGTCCAGCTGCGGCTGCAGGGTGCAGCGTAAAGACCTCCTCAATCGGCTTGCCGGTATTTGGATGGAAAATCGGCTCCTCCCCAGCCAGAACGGCAGCGGCCAATTCGGAAGTCGGCTCGGATAAACCAGCCACTACAGGGCCTTAATCGGCAGATCGATGCGGTTCAACATGTCCACATCCTTTTCAATCTGCTGGCCCAGGGTGGTCAGGTAGTTGCCCGCAATGATGGCGTTGATGCCACCGAGCAGGCCGCGCTCCGTGCCGTCGTCGCCAAGCGAAAGCTCGCGGCCGCCAGCAAAGCGCAAGGTGGTAGACGGCATAGCCAAACGGAATGCCGCCACGGCGCGCAGGCCTTCACCCAGCGGAACCAGCGGGCGATCCGCAAATGGGGTGCCCGGGCGCGGATCCAGGAAGTTCATCGGCACCTCGCAGGGATCAATTTCTGCCAGCTGCGCGGCGAACTCGGCGCGCTGCTCCAAGGACTCGCCCATGCCGATGATGCCGCCACAGCAGACCTCCATGCCTACCTCGCGCACATAGTCGAGGGTCTGCTTGCGCTCCTCCCAAGTGTGGGTGGTGACCACATTGGGGAAGAAGGAACGGGACGTCTCCAGGTTGTGGTTATAACGCTGCGCGCCCATGTCCTTTAGGCGCTGCGCCTGCTCGCGGGTCAGGGTGCCCAGGGAGCAGGAAATCTCGATATCGACGGCGTCATTAATCGCTGCAATCGCCTCGCCTACCTGGTCCAGCAAGCGATCATCCGGGGACTTCACCGCAGCGACGATGCA
Organism: Corynebacterium nasorum; assembly: GCF_032821635.1. NCBI lineage: Bacteria > Bacillati > Actinomycetota > Actinomycetes > Mycobacteriales > Corynebacteriaceae > Corynebacterium > Corynebacterium nasorum. The sequence continues at coordinate 7,987 of NZ_JAVBIE010000020.1, forward strand.
GAACTCAGTAGCACCGGTCTTGGCGGTCTTCTGCGCTGCCTCCACCAACTCCGGGATGTTGAGGCGCACGGCGCGCACTGGGGACTCGAAGAGGCCGGACTGAGAACAGAAGTGGCAATCCTCTGGGCAGCCACCAGTTTTAATGGAGATAATGCCTTCCACCGATACGTCTGGACCACACCACTTCAGGCGGGTCTGGTGGGCGATATCGGCGATTTCCTCCAATTGGGAATCCGGAACCTGTAGTACTTGCAGCAGTTCTTCCTGGTTGAGGCCTTTGCCTTGCTCCAGCGCTTTTTCACGGGCGATGTCAATAATGCTCATGGTGTGAACCATACTTGAACGGCGTTCAGGTTTGGTTAAAATCACATAAAATTTTTCCCAGCGTTAGGCTCGATAGCATGACGCTTTATGATGACACCCTCTCCCTCCTCCAAGAACTTATCCGCAATGCCTGCGTAAACGACCTCACGCCGGACTCCGGTCACGAGGTACGCAATGCGGATAGTTTAGAAAAATTCTTCGCGGGCGAAGACGTGCAGATTGAGCGCTTCGAGTCCCACCCAGGCCGCGTTTCCATCGTCGTGACCGTCCCCGGCGATCCGGACAAAGAACCGCTCACCCTCATGGGGCATACAGACGTCGTCCCCGTCGACGAACCTAAATGGACCAAGCCTCCCTTCGAGGCGCTCATCGAGGACGGCAAGCTCTACGGCCGCGGTTCCGTAGACATGCTCTTTATTACCGCCACCATGGCCGCCGTCACGCGCGAGGTCGCCCGCACCGGCAATACGGGCGGCACCCTTGCCTTCGTCGGCATGGCCGATGAAGAGGCCCGCGGCGGTCTCGGCGTGCGCTTTATGTCCGAAAACCACCCCGATGCCTTTTCCTGGAAGAACTGCTTATCTGAAACCGGCGGCAGCCACCTGCCCGGCGCGGTGGGTTTCAACGTGGGTGAAAAGGGCGCCGGCCAGCGCCGCCTGCACGTACATGGCGATGCCGGCCATGGCTCCACCCCTTATGGCAAGGACTTTGCCATCGTAAAGATCGGTGAGGTGGCCCGCCGCATCGCCGCCGCTGAGCCGCCCACGGCTTCCAATGAGATCTGGGAGGGCTTCGTGCGCACCTTCAAATTTGACCCCCAGACCGAGCAGGAGCTTATCGACGGCACCGGTGACTACTCCAAGTTCGGCAACCTCGACGCCTACGCACATGCATTTAGCCACACCACCATCGCCGAGACCGTCCTGCGCGCCGGCGGTGCCATCAACGTGCTGCCTTCACATGCCTACCTGGAAATGGATGTGCGCCCCTTCCCCGGCCAGACCCAAGAGGATCTAGATGACTTCCTGCGCAGCGCGCTTGGAGACATGGCCAATGAGGTAGAAATCGAACACCTCATTACTGAAGATGCCACGCAATCCTCCACCGATACCGAGCTGTGGCGCGCCATTGAGTCCACCTCCAAGGAATTCTTCCCCGATAAGGCCGTCGTCCCAGTTCACGCCACCGGCGGCTCGGATCTGCGCTTTGCTCGCCGCAGGGGTGGCAACGCCTATGGCTTTGCCATGCACGCCGAGGGCCGCGATATGGCTAGCGCCAATTCACAGCTGCACAGCCACGACGAGCATCTCTACTTGGAGGATCTGAAGCTCACCGTGCGCGCTTACCGCAGCCTGGTTAATCGCTTCCTTGGCCTGTCACAGGCATAACAAGTGTGGCAAGATAGCTGGCATGAGCTTTGCACGTAAGTCCGCGCTGCTATCTACAGCTACCGCCCTGACCGTAACCCTCGCCGCCCCTGCCGCTGCCCATGCCGACGCCGTTGACAACCTCCTAGCCAAGATGCCTGCCGGCCAGATTTCCTGCTCCCAGGCGAAGCAGTACTGGACCAACTCCGCTGACTACAACCAGAAGAAGTCCCAGGCCCTCGCCGTTGCCACCGTGCACCCACGCGGCAACGAGGTTCGCGACGCCATCGGCCGCATGGACGAGGCTATTGCCCGCTGCGGCCTAAACGGCACTACTGGCCAGGGCAAGCCAGTCAACACTGGCGGCCAGCGCGGCAATGCTCCCGCACCAAAGCCGGCTCCGGCTCCGTCCCCAGCGCCAGCCAAGAACGCCAAGGTCATCGAGCTGGGCACCATCCCTGGCCAGCCGACTGTCGACGTCCCGTTCTTGGGCCAGACCTTCCGCATCCCGGACGCGGCCAAGATTGCCCAGAACGCTATATCCCAGTTCCAGCTGCCGCAGATTCCGCAAATCCAGCAGCTACAGCAACTGTCTTCTTTCTAGCGGTCTAGCTGAAAATAGATCCCGGCATGCGCGCTGCAGCCGGGATTAAATTTATGCCCGCAGTGGGGACACGCAGGCGCGGCGGAATAAGCGTGGTAGTTCATCTCGGTGCGGCAGGCGCCGCAGAGGACTGAGGGGGCGTCGGCAAGCATGGGCCCAAACTCATGGTCAGTGAGTTCGGCGTGGCACAACGCGCAAGCAAAATACTTCCCGCAGGTGGCGCACTTATTGGCCACCACGTCCAACGAGGAATGCCAATGCTTGCACCGGCCTTCCGCATCAATCGCGCCCTGAATCTTCATGGCCGTCAGCATACGCGCCACCCTGTTGCCACTGCTGCTTCTTTTCTTCAGACTTTTTGGCATTGCGTATTGCCTGAATGCCCACCACGATGGCAATGATGATCGGCACCCACACCTTGCTGTAGTCCATTAAGAATACGAGCCAATCGGGCGGGTCTATGTCAATATTGAGATCAATATTCGGCACGGGTAGCTCAATCTGCGGCAACTCCGGCACTGGGAGCGCGATATCCGGCAGGTCGATATCTGGCAGCTCCCAATCCGGCAATAACCGAGACAAGATGCGGCTAATGATCGGACCAAGCACGATCACGCCTATGGCCCAGCCGGACTTTCCCAAGCCGCCCAGGAGCGGATACAACACCCGCTTAAAGGAGCTTTCCTCCATGGCCTTGCGGCGCTTTTCTCCTAGTGAGCGGGCCGGTGGATCGAGGGCAACTGCCTCCTCACCATTGCGGTAGTAGACGTCTAAAAGCTCGCCAAAGGGAGAGGCTTGGATATCCAGATAAGGTTTGCTGCGCGAGGCGGAGTTCTCAAAAAGGGTGAGGTCTTTTTCTATCTTCTTTTTAAGCGAATACCGGCCCGCACGAGGCCGATCGTGGCGGCTGCGTACCTGACCGTTGACCACAATCTGCAGGCGCGGGCTGGGATTCTTCCGCCACAACCGGAGCCGTTCGGGGAGGGAGGCATCGCCTGGAACCGGGGTATAGTCCTTCGCCTTCTTCGGCCACTCACCTAGCTCAGCGAACTCGGCATCGTATCCGCGCTGCACCTCGATAGTGCCCACCTCGGGGTGCTCTAGGCGCCAGGTCTCCATTAGCTCTTCCCTGCCTTGGAGCCCACCACGGCACCTAGCTTGCTCGCAGCCCATGCCAAGAAAACAAACACTGGGAGGTAAATCCACGTTCCCTCATTGAAATACAGGGACATGGCGGCAAAATAGGCCAGCCCAGCCACACAGAAGATGGTCCAAGAGGCGCGGAAAGTGGCGCCGTCGACAAGAGCAATGATCACCGTCAGCACGGCCATGAGGATGAGCAGGATAAGGCCGGAAACAAGGTGGTAGACGGCGGGCGGAACAACGATGAAAACCGCGACCATGGCGATGGGTGCCCACCATTGCCACCAGGCGCGGCTGGGCTCGTCTTTCGATTCCGCTTCTTCTAGCTCCTCAAACACTCACCCAACCTATCACAGGGCTTGGCAGAACTTATGGAGGAGAAATCCTCCCTACGTCCGGCTTAATCCTCCCCGCGGAGGATACCGCGATGAGCAGGGCATACTTAGCGTTGAGTACATGAAAAGCACACCACTCATCCTCGCGGCAGGCGTGATTTTTGGTGCCATCTACGGCACCAATGCACTCCTGCCAGATATATACGACAACCCCACCTCTGAGGTGCAGGCCGGCCAGGCGCGCATCCCCGGATTATCCTGCACGGAAGAAGATGGCTCCACCACTGCCGAGCCGCGCTGGGACTGTGACGGCACCCAGATCCGCGCTAAAGAAGTCGGCGTACAGGACAAAGACCAAGCCACCCGCCGGTACCTCCGGGCAATGAGGGAAGGTACGGCCATGCCGGAAGGAGACATCGACCGCGACGGGGATAAGCGCACGCTTAGCGATGGCGACCTCGTAGCCATCAGCATTGAGGGCGATGGCCCCACCACGTTCCTCTCCTTGCACGGACCTCGCGCTGCAGAACTTGCCCAGGAGGTAGAAAAGGCATGAAGAATCTGTACTGGCTATCTATCGCTTTCGGCCTGGTAGTTTCCGGCTTTTTCTTTGTTGATCGCCGGTTTACCGAGGTGGGGCTCATCGGTGCGCTCATCTGCGCTGGCCTGACGCTTGGACTGGGATTCTGGTGGTTTAAGCCGCGGCCGATGTGGCAGGGCATCCTATGGGGTGCGCTCGCCCAGCCGGTGGTGTTTAGCCTCAACAACCAAATGGTGGGGATCTCAAACAAGCTGGGGATCACCCACCTAGACGCAGCCTTATACTCGCCGCTTCCGGAAGAAACCATCAAGCTCCTCGGCGTTGTCATTATTGTTGCAGCCTTTAAGAACGTGCGGCATCCCTACCAAGCCGCCGCGATCGGAATGGCGGTAGGCCTTGGCTTTGATGTCATGGAAAATATTCCATTCATCCTGAGCGCGACCATCACTAACCTGGATGGCGATCTCTGGGGCGCCATTATTACCGGTACCGGGCGAATCCTCACTGGTGCCTTTAGCCATGCACTATATACGGGGGTTGCGGCGTGGGGCGTCGGCAAGCTCTACGCGGGGGCACGCCACGGATACTGGCAGGTGGCCGGATTCTGGCTGGCCGCTATCGCCCTGCATACCCTGTTCAATGCCTCGCTGATCATTACGGGTGATTGGCCGGTGACCTTTTTCCTTACCGCTCTCATTACGTGGACACTGATTATCTGGGGCCTGCGTTTCATACGCAAGCAAGAGAAGAAATATGCGGCACAAAAAAGCGAAACTACTCTACCCACCAAGGATCCAGAATATAGCTCTTGAGCTGTGTAAATACGAAGGAAGGGGCTCGTGTCCGAGGGGTGTTATAAGGTGTAATTCGTACACAGGTTCACACGATAATTTAGGTACGATGCGCCATGGAAGAACCCTACTTTTCCACGACCAATACCACCGACCCCACCACACGCTTAGCCTTTGAGATGCGAAAGGCGGAATACGAGTTCTGGGTGAACCAAGTCCCAGAACTCGATTCTGATTTCGAATTAGTCACCAACTCCCTCTACCGCACCACCGGCGTCAATGAAGGCCGGATTGGCCATATCCTCATGGCACTGCACCGCTTGGAGGAGCTGCCCAAGCTCCAAGCGCTGCAGCACCGCCTCTATCACTTAGACCTCGACCGGATTATTGCCATCAATAAGTCCCTCAACCGCTTGGGCAATCCGACGCCAGAGGTGGTGGCGCGCATCGATGAGCAGCTCACTGCCTACCTCACCCCTACCCGGCCGAACCAGACCATGCGTACGCAAGCACAGATCAAGCGCAAGCTCAACGAGCTCATCAACCTCGCCGATGACACATTGGCCGTCACCCAGGGCCCTACCCAGCCGCGCTACACCATGGAAAACTGGGGCGATAACACCTCGGCGGTGACTTTGAGTGCGGACCCGGCGGTTATCGCGAGCGTCGATAAGTGCATCCGGCAGACCGCGCTAGAGCTAGATTGCTCGCTTGCCGACGCCGCCGTTGCACTCCTCACCGGCCGCACCCAAGCCCCCGAAATCATCCTCAACGCCTATAAAGCCACCGACGTACCCAATTCCCCGGCCTTTATTGAATCCGTGGGCTGGCTCGACCCGGCGCGCTCGAATGCGCTGCCCTACACCAAAATCCGGGCGATGGACCCTAACCACGAGGTCAAGGGCTACGTCACCCCGGCGGCCATGGCTGCGTACTTAGAAGGATTTGACGGCACCTGCCGTTATCCCGGCTGCAATCGCCCGGCCACGGCCTGCCAGAAGGATCACCGCATCAATCATGCGGATGGCGGTCCGACTACTCCGGCTAACTTAGCCTGCCTCTGCCAGCACCATCACAATGTGAAGACCGATGGTCGTGCTTTCTACGTCATGGACCCACATACGCGCGACATCATCTGGCTTTTCGAGGATGGAACCTGGACCGCCACGGAGCCCTCCGGGCCACTAGCGCCTAAGAACAAGAATTGGGTGCAGACCTTTGCTCAAACCATGACCGCCCACCGCGCCCGAGCATATGAAGAGGCCCAAGAACTCATGCGCCAGCAGAAAACCACCCCTAGGGAGGAGGAATAATTCCACCAGCTGCCCTACAGTGGCTGGCATGACGCAAAATTTATTCACACTAGATGAGCTCGTAATTACCCAGACCAAGTCCTTCCTCAATGATCAGTTCATGATCACCGATATCGACAACACCCCTGTGGGCACGATCCTGCAATCCACCAGCCTCAAAGACATGGTGTTTAAATCTTCCCGCAGCTTGGAGGTTGCACTCACGGATGCCGAGGGCAACCCTCTACAGACGGTCATGACGATTTCGGATCCGCCGAATTTTCTGCGGGATACCTACGAGGTGCACTTGCCGGGAATCGAACAGCCCATGGCTGTCATTACCAAGCGTTTCTCCATGCTCAAAACAAAGCTGGAGCTGACCATGAAGGGCTTTCCTGACGTCGAAATTCGCGGCGATTTCTGGGACTGGAATCTCTCCATCACCTCCCACGGCCGCCAGCTTGCCAACGTCACCAACGAGTGGACCGGCGTAGGCAACTACTTCATGGGTAAAAATACCTACTGCCTGGCCATCACACCGGGCCTCAACGAGCAACAACATGCTGCCATCATCGGCGCCGTGATGAGCATGGATATGCTGCGGACGAAGGAAAAGAATAGAGAGTAGATGTCTGCTACGATATGAACATGTTCACTGAACCTGTTCATAAAAACTCACGTGCGCGCTCGAAGAACACAACGCGCCTAAAGGTGTTAACCGCTGCAGGCGAACTTTTCGAAACTACGGGATATGCCGATACCAGCATTAGAGAAATTGCGAAAAAGGCTGGTGTCAGCGTTGGCACAGTCATGTCTGTCGGCGAAAAGCGCGCACTGCTGGTTCAAAGCATCAGCCACAAAATTGCAAAGATTCATGACGGACTCAGGACTCAACCACCTGGAGATCTCATTTCGGTCATCAATCCATTTTTGGAGATGTTTGCAGGACACAGCGAACTATCCCGCGCTTACGCATCTGCTCTCATTGAACTTAGCGATCAAGGGCAAGAGCTCAGACGCTTGGAACATCTTCTCACGGAAGAAATCCTTCGACGTCTCGCGGCATCAAGATTGACCGAGGATGAGTCTCGCGATCTTGCAGGAGTCTTGTATCACGCCTATCTAGGTTTGCTAATCGGCTGGGCCGCCGGACTTTATTCGTCGCAAGAACTAAAAGACCAAGCACGCACAATCATCAATCGCCTAGAAAGCGTATTTGGAGTCCAACTATGATTTTCGACGAAACAGCCCCTATCTGGCCTTCCATTCTCCTTGCCGTCATTCTTTCAGGCGACGTCATACTGTCAATTCGTCCCGTTAAGTTCATTGAAAAATGCCTCACCGGCGTAAAATTCCCACGCCAATGGTGGTGGGCGGAATCAAGCGGTGGATGCGCCACGCTTGAATAGTTCGTTAAGTATTTCACGTGGGGTTGCGCCGCCGAGGATTTGTCGGGGTGTTTCGTTGAGCTCATTTTGCACCCACGCG
>NZ_JAVBIE010000021.1:0-5055 GCF_032821635.1 Corynebacterium nasorum
TTGTGGTCAATTAGTACCAGTAGCCTTCACACCTTACAGTGCGTCCAGGTCTGGCCTATCTACCCTATCGTCTTTAGGGGACCTTAACGAAACCTCATCTTAAAACAGGCTTCCCGCTTAGATGCTTTCAGCGGTTATCCCTTCCGTACGTAGCCAACCAGCGATACCCCTGGCGGGATAACTGGCACACTAGAGGTACGTCCGTCCCGGTCCTCTCGTACTAGGGACAGCTTTCTTCAAGTTTCAACGCGCGCGGCGGATAGAGACCGAACTGTCTCACGACGTTCTGAACCCAGCTCGCGTGCCGCTTTAATGGGCGAACAGCCCAACCCTTGGGACCTACTCCAGCCCCAGGATGCGACGAGCCGACATCGAGGTGCCAAACCATCCCGTCGATATGGACTCTTGGGGAAGATCAGCCTGTTATCCCCGGGGTACCTTTTATCCGTTGAGCGACACCACATCCACAAGTAGGTGCCGGATCACTAGTCCCGACTTTCGTCCCTGCTCGACATGTCTGTCTCACAGTCAAGCTCCCTTGTGCACTTACACTCACCACCTGATTGCCAACCAGGCTGAGGGAACCTTTGGGCGCCTCCGTTACATTTTGGGAGGCAACCGCCCCAGTTAAACTACCCACCAGGCACTGTCCCCAACCCAGATCATGGGCCAAGGTTAGATGCTCAATCCGATCAGAGTGGTATTTCAACAACGACTCCACCACCACTAGCGTGATAGCTTCTAAGTCTCCCACCTATCCTACACAAACCGAACCAAACACCAATACCAAGCTATAGTGAAGGTCCCGGGGTCTTTTCGTCCTGCCGCGCGTAACGAGCATCTTTACTCGTAGTGCAATTTCACCGGGCCTGTGGTTGAGACAGCAGAGAAGTCGTTACGCCATTCGTGCAGGTCGGAACTTACCCGACAAGGAATTTCGCTACCTTAGGATGGTTATAGTTACCACCGCCGTTTACTGGGGCTTAAATTCTCAGCTTCGCCAACAACGTTGACTAACCGGTCCTCTTAACCTTCCAGCACCGGGCAGGCGTCAGTCCATATACATCAACTTAACGTCTTCGCATGGACCTGTGTTTTTGATAAACAGTCGCTTCCCTCTATTCTCTGCGACCCCACAACGCTTAACACCGCAAGGATGCTCACATCGTAGGGCCCCCCTTCTCCCGAAGTTACGGGGGCATTTTGCCGAATTCCTTAACCACAGTTCACCCGAACGCCTTAGTATTTTCAACCTGACCACCTGTGTCGGTTTAGGGTACGGGCCATACACACACATCGCTAGAGGCTTTTCTCGACAGTACAGGATCACCACCATCAACCCCAATGGGTCTACGCATCACGCCTCAACCAAAAGTGCGGCGGATTTACCTACCACACGGTCTGCACGCTTACACCACCAATCCAATAAGTGGCGTGGCTACCTCACTGCGTCACCCCATCACTTGAACCACACATCAGGCCCCACGACATCAACACCACCAGACTTCAAAGAAGACCAGCAATGCATCCGCGGTGGTTAGTATCAGTGCTTTATCATGGGCGCGCATGTACGGGTACCAGAATATCAACTGGTTATCCATCGACTACGCCTGTCGGCCTCGCCTTAGGTCCCGACTCACCCTGGGAAGACGAACTTGACCCAGGAACCCTTAGTCATCCGGCGGATAGGATTCTCACCTATCAATTCGTTACTCATGCCTGCATTCTCACTCGCACACAGTCCACGCCTCCTTACGGTAACGCTTCAACCCATGCACGACGCTCCCCTACCCAACAAAAAAATTGTTGCCGCGGCTTCGGCGGTGTACTTGAGCCCCACTACATTGTCGGCGCAGAACCACTCGACCAGTGAGCTATTACGCACTCTTTCAAGGATGGCTGCTTCTAAGCCAACCTCCTGGCTGTCTTCGCGATCCCACATCCTTTTCCACTTAGTACACCCTTAGGGGCCTTAACCGGCGATCTGGGCTGTTTCCCTCTCGACTATGAAGCTTATCCCCCACAGTCTCACTGCCGTACAACACAATTAGTGGCATTCGGAGTTTGGCTGACATTGCTAAGATTGTAGTCCCGCTCAACCAACCAGTCGCTCTACCTCCACCAAGCTATAATACGACGCTGCACCTAAATGCATTTCGGGGAGAACCAGCTATCACGGAGTTTGATTGGCCTTTCACCCCTACCCACAGCTCATCCCCGCAGTTTTCAACCTACGTGGGTTCGCGCCTCCACAACCTCTTACAGCTGCTTCACACTGGCCATGGGTAGATCACCCCGCTTCGGGTCCAGGACATGCCACTTGACACCCCATTAGGATTCGGTTTCCCTACGGCTACCCCACACGGGTTAACCTCGCGACATGCCGCTGACTCGCAGGCTCATTCTTCAAAAGGCACGCCATCACACACACGGTGCTCTGACGGATTGTAAGCACATGGTTTCAGGAACTATTTCACTCCCCTCCCGGGGTACTTTTCACCATTCCCTCACGGTACTCATACACTATCGGTCACACTGAGTATTTAGGCTTACCGGGTGGTCCCGGCAGATTCACAGCAGATTCCACGAGCCCGCTGCTACTCGGGCAACCCAACAACCCACACATCATCATCTTCAGCTACAGGACTCTCACCTACTCCGGCAGGCCATTCCAAACCACTTCACCTAACAACAATGCGAGGGCGCGGCAATGGTAGTCACCGCACATCAGGGCCCACAACACCGCACACACAACCCCTACCAGGTATCACATGCACACGGTTTAGCCTCATCCACGTTCGTTCGCCACTACTAGCAGAATCATTATTATTTTCTTCTCCTACGGGTACTGAGATGTTTCACTTCCCCGCGTAAACCCCCACAACAGCTATGAATTCACTGAAGGGTAACCCCACATAACCAGGGCCAGGTTTCCCCATTCGGACATCCTCGGATCAACGCTTAATTGACAACTCCCCGAGGCTTAACGCAGCCTTTCACGTCCTTCATCGGCTCAGCATGCCAAGGCATCCACCATGCGCCCTTAATAACGAACACACAAACCACCACACACAAAAAGCGCGGGCGGCCACACAAGTGAACTTGACAAAATAAACACAAAAAAGAAATCACACAAACACACACAACACACCACACAAAAGCGCAGCCCGTCATACGTGTTTAATGCTCGCGTCCACTATACAGTTCTCACACAACACCCCAACCACAAACCAGCACACACACTGTGTCCACCAGTCATATGGTCAGGCACCACAAAAAGGGGATAATGCCCCAGACACCCAACAATGCACCAACATACAAACAAATACTTTTTTCAAACTGTGCACGACACTGTGTGTCACAAAGCGCCATTCAAACACTCGGTCTTTGTCTTAAAGGTGTATCTTCCACCCGGAAATTTTCAAACAAACAACGTTGGCAGCATGACACTCGCACACTCAACCAACACCCACCACAAAGTGGCAGGACAAGGCACAACTGTGCCCAAATAATAAAGCTCCTTAGAAAGGAGGTGATCCACCCGCACCTTCCGGTACGGGTACCTTGTTACGACTTCGTCCCAATCGCCGATCCCACCTTCGACGGCTCCCTAACAAGTTTGGGCCACCGGCTTCGGGTGTTACCAACTTTCATGACGTGACGGGCGGTGTGTACAAGGCCCGGGAACGTATTCACCGCAGCGTTGCTGATCTGCGATTACTAGCGACTCCGACTTCATGGGGTCGAGTTGCAGACCCCAATCCGAACTAAGGCCGGCTTTCAGCGATTCGCTCCACCTCACAGTGTCGCTGCGCGTTGTACCGACCATTGTAGCATGTGTGAAGCCCTGGACATAAGGGGCATGATGATTTGACGTCATCCCCACCTTCCTCCGAGTTGACCCCGGCAGTCTCTCATGAGTCCCCAACCAAATGCTGGCAACATAAGACAAGGGTTGCGCTCGTTGCGGGACTTAACCCAACATCTCACGACACGAGCTGACGACAACCATGCACCACCTGTACACCAGCCACAAAGGGAAAGACTATCTCTAGCCCGATCCGGTGTATGTCAAGCCCAGGTAAGGTTCTTCGCGTTGCATCGAATTAATCCACATGCTCCGCCGCTTGTGCGGGCCCCCGTCAATTCCTTTGAGTTTTAGCCTTGCGGCCGTACTCCCCAGGCGGGGCGCTTAATGCGTTAGCTACGGCACGAAAGTCGTGAAAAGACCCTCACACCTAGCGCCCACCGTTTACGGCATGGACTACCAGGGTATCTAATCCTGTTCGCTACCCATGCTTTCGCTCCTCAGCGTCAGTAACTGCCCAGTAACCTGCCTTCGCCATCGGTGTTCCTCCTGATATCTGCGCATTTCACCGCTACACCAGGAATTCCAGTTACCCCTACAGTACTCAAGTTATGCCCGTATCGCCTGCACGCCCGGAGTTAAGCCCCGGAATTTCACAGACGACGCGACAAACCACCTACGAGCCCTTTACGCCCAGTAATTCCGGACAACGCTCGCACCCTACGTATTACCGCGGCTGCTGGCACGTAGTTAGCCGGTGCTTCTTATCTAGGTACCGTCACAAAAAGCTTCGTCCCTAGCGAAAGGAGTTTACAACCCGAAGGCCGTCATCCCCCACGCGGCGTCGCTGCATCAGGCTTGCGCCCATTGTGCAATATTCCCCACTGCTGCCTCCCGTAGGAGTCTGGGCCGTATCTCAGTCCCAATGTGGCCGTCCACCCTCTCAGGCCGGCTACCCGTCGCCGCCTTGGTAGGCCATTACCCCACCAACAAGCTGATAGGCCGCGAGCTCATCCTACACCGAAAAAACTTTCCAACCATCACACTAAAAATGGCTCCTATCCGGTATTAGACCCAGTTTCCCAGGCTTATCCCGAAGTGCAGGGCAGATCACCCACGTGTTACTCACCCGTTCGCCACTCGAGTACCCTGCAAGCAGGGCCTTTCCGTTCGACTTGCATGTGTTAAGCACGCCGCCAGCGTTCGTCCTGAGCCAGGATCAAACTCTCCACAAAAAAATTTCAGAA
>NZ_JAVBIE010000022.1:0-4989 GCF_032821635.1 Corynebacterium nasorum
GGGTGGGGTCGGTGGGAAGGAGGGGGGATAAGAAGGCGTCGATAAGCGCGAGCTCTTTGCGGGTAGGAACGGCCGAGAGATCATGGGCCTCAGCGGGCATGGGGATGTCCGGAGCGCCGCAGCGGAGGAACAAAAAACGCATGCGCACCATGCTACGCGCGCTTTTTGGGCCGGGAAAGTGTAAAGTTGGAGAGTATTTTGGCTTCAATAATGAGGAAGTGACTAAACAATGGCAGCGATCGTCATTGTCGGCGCCCAATGGGGCGACGAAGGCAAGGGCAAAGCGACCGACATCCTCGGCGGCAAGGTTGACTACGTGGTCAAGCCGAACGGCGGCAATAACGCCGGCCACACCGTCGTGGTAGGCGGCGATAAATATGAGCTGAAGCTCCTGCCAGCCGGCATTTTGTCTGAGAACGCTACCCCGGTGCTGGGCAATGGCGTGGTAATTAACCTCGAGGCGCTCTTTGATGAAATTGACGGCCTCGAAGCCCGTGGTGCGAATGCCTCGCGCCTGAAGATTTCCGCCAACGCGCACCTAGTGGCGCCGTATCACCAGACCCTGGACCGCGTGCAGGAGCGCTTCCTGGGCAAGCGCGCGATTGGCACCACCGGCCGCGGCATCGGTCCGACTTATGCCGATAAGGTCGCGCGCATTGGCATTCGTGTGCAGGACATCTTTGATGAGTCCATCCTGCGCCAGAAGGTGGAATCCGCGCTGGACATCAAGAACCAGATGCTGGTGAAGATGTACAACCGAAAGGCCATCGAGGCAGACCAGATTGTGGACTATTTCTTGGGCTACCGCGAGCGGTTGCGCCCCATGGTTATCGATGCCGAGCTCGAACTCAACCAGGCCCTCGAGTCCGGTAAGCACGTGCTCATGGAGGGCGGCCAAGCCACCATGCTGGATGTGGACCATGGCACTTACCCGTTCGTGACCTCGTCTAACCCAACCGCCGGTGGTGCCTCCGTGGGCTCCGGCATTGGTCCAACCCGCATCAAGACCTCCCTGGGCATCATCAAGGCCTACACCACCCGCGTGGGTGCTGGCCCGTTCCCGACCGAGCTCTTTGATAAGTGGGGCGAGTACCTGCAGACCACCGGTGGCGAGATTGGCGTGAACACCGGCCGCAAGCGTCGTTGTGGTTGGTACGACTCCGTCATTGCCCGCTATGCCACGCGCGTTAATGGCTTCACCGATTACTTCCTGACCAAGCTGGACGTGCTCACCGGCATCGGTGAGATTCCGATCTGCGTGGCTTACGACGTCGACGGCAAGCGCTACGACGAGCTGCCGCTTACCCAATCCGAGTTCCACCACGCCGAGCCCATCTTTGAGACCATGCCCGCTTGGGACGAGGACATCACGGAATGCTCCACCTTTGAGGAGCTGCCGCAGAAGGCCCAAGACTACGTCCTGCGCCTAGAGGAGCTGTCCGGCTGCCGCATTTCCTACATCGGCGTCGGTCCTGGTCGCGACCAGACCATTGTTCGCCACGATGTTATGGCGGATCAGTAAGGCGTAGTTCTTACCACCACCGTGGTGCGAGAGCCCCGCGCGCAGCTAGTCCTGCGTGGCGGGGCTCTTGGTATTTCTACGGAAGTTCCGTGTGTAGCTACAGGAGGAGAGGAACGGGATCGCTACTAACGCGCTCGATAAGACTTCCCTCTCGGGCGACAGTAACGGAAAACATCATAAATTAACTTTAGAAAGTTTACTGGAAGCGCCAAGGAAAGACCGACACTTTTGACCCCCTCAGGATCGGCATATTCGACACAGTGACTAATAAGGGTGAAGGTGTCTTACTTCCAATACCGCCGGCATTGTAGGGGTAGTAATTGATCTACCTTCGCTGGTAGTGAACTATTGGAGCGTGACGGAACCCTCTTTGTTGAGGGATTAGGGCAGGAATGAAGGTGTCGCAACGGTTGTTGTCCAAGCCGCATCGACTACGCTGGGTGTTTCCTTCTTCCCAGCCTATCCTTTGGATTCTCGGGCATCGAGCGATGCCACTGTAGCCCGGCCGCAATCGGCGGGGGCCTTGCTGCTGTTCCTGGCCACGTTCAACTTTAGAGATTGACCGTGAATATCTCGGACTTCCCCACGAGTAGAGCAGGTTCCTACACTGACAAGTGGCATCGTCTGCCAGTTTGCTACCCAGATTTTCCCGTTAACAAACCGGCTGGGTATCTACAGCGGATGGCCGGCTAGCCAGGCTAACTAGATTGATGTGATGCTGAAACACTCCTTTATGAAGCGAGTGGCATTCCACTGTTTGGGTTCTGGCCCCGGTAGCTAACATCTGCGCATAAAGTGCGGATTCCTCCAGCCCTCAGGTAGACATCCCAAGGTTTTCCTATTGACTAGGTAATTCCCCGCTTCCCTGGGGGAGCAAGCTCCAACCTAGGGGCGAAGCACAGGTGCCGGGATATCTTGGTGCTTTTTAGCTACCCTCACGGCCTTAACACGCTGAATTAAGTCTTTCCCTGTTGTGCACGCCTAAACACTAAGTTAAAATTAAGCAGGCTTTAAGTGCAGAGAATTTTCAGCTTTCGCGGGCCCTATTTCCGCGCACTAATACACAGGGAGTTACTTCAATGATTATCAAGCTTTTGAGTGGCCTACTCGCCACGATTATGAGCTTCTTTGGCTTGGGTGCCGCGGCGCAGGAGGCTGCGCCGGCACCTGAGAATAAGCAGGTTGCTGTTGCTGAGAAGGGCAATAACGACGACGTGCAGGCCCTTATCGATACTGCCCATGCCGAGGCTGGCTACGAGTTCATCAGCGTGCGTTACGACGGTGACACCGCCAATATCGCCCTGAATCCGGATACCTACAACCCGGATAAGGACGACGTTACTTTCGAGGCAGTCTCCCAGCTCCTGCAGGAGAAGGGTTACCAGGTCACTGCTGTTCTTTAAGACCTGGTTCATTCCCTCAGGATCCGCACTGCGGCCTAGGTAAAGCATTTGCTTGCCGAGGCCCGTGCGGGTTTTTCTTTGTCTAAATTTTCTTGCCCCTGTGCGTGGCCTCCAGGTGTGATTGTGGCGACCTTAAGGCGAGTTTCCGCTCACATTTATTTTCTTGAAGATGAATAGAAGCTGGGTTAAGACTTGCTGAAGGTCCACCGTGACGCATGGTTGCATATTGTTATCGAATGCGCACTGGCAGTATCTGTAGCGCCAAACTATAGAGGGGTGCCGCTCGGAGTAGTGCGACGAAAATGTATGCAAAACAAATTTCAAAGCTGTACAACGTCAAATAACGAGCGGCGTATGAAAGTGTTTAAATCGATATCGCTAAAATCAATCTTAGTATTGATGGAGCTATTGGCCGTGGCTATATGGTCTAAAATGAAACCATCCTAAATCGGATATGTGTATTTTAATCTGGGCGTTATGTGGGGATATATACGTGTACCTGTGTCTAAAGCGTTAGTAAGCCTGTACAACATGCATCTTTCCTGAGGGTTTCTGGCTGGATTCTTAAATTTTCCCGTGATACCATCCTAAGTACACAATAAAAGTTGATCTAGATTTGGGTAGAATCCCCTGGTTAACTGCAGTGTGTTCAAGTCTCAATTTCAGGTTCTGCTCAGCGAAAACTCGCTGTACAGGAAGCGAATGTAAGTATTTGTACCGCTCGAAGAGGAAAAATGAGTAGATTAAAAAACATATCCCGAGAGGGGTGGATGGTCTTTACTGCAGTGCTTGCTGCGATTGCGGTTATTGCGGCCATGGTCACCGTTCCGGGAGCGAAGGCGGAGGCTGCTGAGCCTACCGATTTTACGCCCAACAATACATTGGGCAACGAGCTTAAGAAGGAAGAAAAAGACCCACAGCATTTTGCCGCGGACTACTCCTGGGGTCTGCTTGTTTGGGCGGGAGAGCCAGCAGGGCCCGGCTTTGGCAATGGTGGAAACAAAAATAATGATGTGGGCTGGGGTTGGTGTATTGAACCGCACGCTAAAACCCCTCTCAATACGCGGGAAGCGTACGAAAAGAAGAACGCTACGAAACTTGAGTTTGATGAGAAGTATCACGACGCCGTCATCAATCTCGGGCGGAAGATGGAAGCTGCAGCTGCACGAGGGGATAAAAAGGCGGCTGCCAACTATTACGTCTACCTGTTGATGTTCCTTGATTCGCATCAGAATCCAAAGAACCTACCATTTGAAACTATTGTAGGAAATAGCAAAGACTATTTCCCAGGGTTTACTGGATCGCACGAAGAGTTTACGGCGCTTACGGGTTATAAAATCGAGGGACCCAAAGAAGTGCCGGAGCTTGTAAAAGACCCGACGGTGGAAATAGCAAAGCAGCCTGAAGATGCGTTTATTACCGTTGTGCATCCGAATGGCAATCGCAATTCAAAGGCTCAGTCTGTCATTCCGGTAGACCAGCCCGGTCTGCCTGATGAGCCTGACAATGGTGGTGGTTCCGAAGAGCCCACGACTTCTTCTGAGGAGACTTCTTCGGACGAGACGACTTCGGAAAATCCTGGCGGGGAGACTTCTCCGAACGAGACAACTGAGAATCCTGAGCCGTCTGATTCTGAGGGAACCACTCCGAAGGACACCACCTCCGAGACGACTTCGGAAAATCCTGGCGGGGAGACTTCTCCGAACGAGACAACTGAGAATCCTGAGCCGTCTGATTCTGAGGGAACCACTCCGAAGGACACCACCTCCGAGACGACTCCGGATAAGACGACTGATGTAACGCCTAATCCGGAACCGACTCCTACTACTAGTGAGCAGGAGAAGGGTCTTGAGCCAAAGATTGAAACGGAAGCTTCCATCAAGGATGGCAACCGTGTAGAAAAGGGTGCCACGGTTATTGACACCGTGACGTATAAGGACCTTGTTCCGGGTAGGGAATACACCCTGAAGGCTGAGCTGATTAGCAAGGAGGACGGCGAGTCTGTTCTGGGTACCGGTGAGAAGACCTTCAAGCCGGAGGCTTCTAACGGCAAGGTTGAGGTTG
>NZ_JAVBIE010000023.1:0-4206 GCF_032821635.1 Corynebacterium nasorum
CCGACGGCACTCCTGGTGCAATCTTTCAGCTCCTGACGTCTTTGAAGCCGAGAATTCAGCTACACTGACTAGAGCAGCATAGCTAACCCCCGACGTGTCCACTTTCCGGGGGTCAGGCCCTCTGTCCAGCCCAGCGGGCCGTACAGCTCGCGGGTGTAGTGTTCCTCGTTATCCATGAGGTCAAGTAGGAGGTCTACTACTTCACCTTGAAGTTCCGCTTGCTGTTCTTCTGGTAGTTGCTTTACGGCTTGCTGGTATTTGTAGCCGATGTAGTAGCCGTGGACGGCTTCATCGCGGATGATTAGGCGGATGATGTCGGCGGTGTTGGTCAGCTTAGAGTGTGCCGCCATGCGTAGCGGGAGGTAGAAGCCGCTGTAGAACAAAAAGGATTCCAGCAGCGTGGATGCTGACTTGCGCATGTTCGCGTTACCGCGCTTGTAGAAGTCCAGTACGCGGTGTGCCTTGTACTGTAGGCGCTCATTCTGGCGGCCCCAATCGAATGCTTTATTGATGGTGGGGGTGTCTGCCAACGTCATGAAGATGTTGGAGTAGGACTTGGCGTGCACGGACTCCATGAAAGCGATGTTGGTGTAGACGGCTTCCTCATGCGGGGTAGTTGCGTCTGGCATGATGCTTAGTGCGCCTACGGTGCCTTGCATGGTGTCGAGCATGGTTAGGCCGGTGAATACCTGCATGGTGGCCCACTGTTCATTGGCGGGCATGAGTTTCCATGCGGGAATATCGTTCGATACGGGCACCTTGTCGGGCAGCCAGAAGTTGCTGGTGAGCCTGTCCCATACGTCTTTGTCTACCTGGTCGCTAATGGTGTTCCAGTTGATGGGGTCGATGGTGTCTTGTGGTGTGGCGTGGTTTGGTGTTGCTAGGTTCATGCGTGGTGTCTTTCTACTTGGTGCCGGTGGAGCCTTGAAATCTGTCATTTTTGTCTCCGTTAGTTGGATTTCTTTTTGCGAAGTTGATACTTTCCACAGCGATTACATTGACGCTCAAAGCGCCTATAAACCTTGTCTGTCTTCCCGCCGAAATCGTCTCTCACGACAATATGAAGACCGCGAACTTCCTCCCAGCTCCCCCAGTGATGCCAGCAAAAATTGGGCAAGAACACGACGATGAGAATGCCGAAGACTAACCCCAGCGTTAGACCAATAAATATTCCCAGGCTCATTTAGTTCACCCCGCTTGATCCGTGTCCGCCTGTGCCGCGTTGGGTGGTGCCGGTGAGAGTGTCTACGGGCATCATGCGGGTGAGGGTGACGGGTTGGATGAGTAGTTGTGCTACGCGGTCGCCTTTGTGGAGTACGATGGCCTTGTCTCCGTGGTTGATGAGGTTTAGGTACACGGTGCCTTGGTAGCCCGCGTCGATTAGGCCTGGCGAGTTGTTGAGGGTTACGCCTAGTTTGTGTGCGGTGCCGGAGCGTGGTAGTACGAGGGCGCAGTAGCCGGTGGGGATTCCTAGTTTGATTCCGGTGGTTACTAGTGCGCGTTCGCCGGGTGCGAGGTGTACGTCTTCGGCGGTGCGTACGTCCCAGCCTGCATCGTCAATGTGAGCTTTGCGTGGGCGGTATTGTTTATCGCCCTCTACTTGGATTGTGACAGGCCGGTTAGAACAGGGATTGTTGTTGCGGTTTGCGTCCTGGCGCTGTTTGTTCACGATGATGGTGAGGGCGGTTACGAGGCCTAGTGCCAGCAGGATGACTGCGGCCAGGCCCATTGCTTCTAGTGCGTGCATGTCGTTTTTCTTTCCATGTGAAGATGGTTGTGTTTTTGGGTTGGGTGGATTGCCAGTCTTTTTGGCGGCGGCGGCGTGCGTCGCAGATTCGGCAGTATCCGTGTGCTGCGTGGGTTAGTGGTTGGTTTTCGAGTGGTGTGTCCTTTATTCGTGCTTGCATTGGTTTTCCGCAGCCTTTGCAGGTTTTTGGTGGTGTGAAGCGTTTGTGTGCCCCTACGTGGGGTGTGGTGATTCCTGCGATTGCGGCTAGTTGGTTGGCGGTGTCTTGGTCGCCGTTGCACCAGACCCCGGCTTGTATGACTCCGCTTGCTGGTGATGTGTGTACTTTGTCTAGGCTGTCGCCTGCTGTGAGTGCGTCGAGGGCACATTGTTTGCGTAGTGGGCAGTGTGTGCAGGCTTCGAGTGCGTCGAAAGTGTGGGGGTCTATTGGTTGGGGGTTGGTGAAGACGGGGTGACCGTGGCAGGGTGGTTTTGTTTGCTTCACGTTTTGTTACCTTACACAACATTTGTTGTATTAGGCAACTTTATTCTGTGGTTATTTCTAGCCACATTTTGGCGGGCTGACCTTTAATGGCCGGTTGGATGGTGGGCATGATTTTAGTCATGTAGTCCGGTGTGTCATCGGGTACTACCCCGGCATCTACTATGCCGTCGCAAAGTGCTTTGAGGGTTGGGGCGATGTTGTCCGCGTCCCTGCGTCTTTTGTCTCTGGGCTGGTAGTGGAGCTGTACAGTGATGTGGTTCGCTTTGCGGATGCGTGCAGCCCGGCACCTTACCATTGCTTCATGGCGGATTGCTTTCGTGATTTTTGCTTTCTGCGCCCAGTGCATGCGCTGGTTCATGTTGAGGGGTGGTTTAGTAAAGGTGAGTGGGATTGTGTACAACATTTGTTGCGTTCTCCATCAAATTACAGTAGTGTCATTTGTGGGCCTTGTCCCGTGTATCCAATGAGATGTTTCCCTTTCTCGCATTCGGTTTCCCCGCCTGGTTGCCCCAACACCATGGCGGGGATTCTTTATGTTCGGGCTAGGAGGTCTTGTAGTGCTGCCGCTGCTTGGGCTGGCACGACCCCGTTTCCTAGGGCTTTGAGTTGATGATTGCGGGTGAGTCCGGGGACGCCGGTTACCCAGCCGGGGGGGCAGACCCATTAGCCATTCCACGAATTCTGTGGTGGTTTCGGCGCGGTAGTCCTCCCGGTCTCCCACGATGGGCGGCGGGGTGTGTCCGGTGAGCATGGCCCATGTGAGGATTGCCGGGGCCGCGTCACCCCAGCGGAGCTTCATCTCGTGGTTGATGTCGGCGGCATCGTTAATCCCGGCCAATGTACTGTGCAGGTCGTTATCCCAGGTGAATTGCGGCGCTGGTCGGCAGGTGAGTCCGCTCGCTTGTGGTCGCTCGCTGTTGGGGTAGGCAAGAATGAAAAGCCGCTCCCGGTGGTGTGGAGCTCCCACGTCGGACGCTCGTACACATGCCCACTGCGCATTCCACCCGATGCTGGCAAGGTCTTCCAGCACTTCGGCGAGTCCCAGTGTGAGGTGTCCGCGAACGTTCTCAAAGAATGCGGCGCGTGGTCGAAGATGCTTAATTGCATTGAGGACATGGGGCCAGAGGTGTCTTTCATCATTCGTTCCTTTGCGGTGTCCTGCCTGTGAAAAGGGTTGGCACGGCTACGGATAGCCAGCGGTAAGAATGTCGATTGGCTGGCTATCTCGAACCTCCTCCCAGTCCACGCGGGTTACGTCACCCAAGTTGGGAACCTGCGGGTAGTGATGGTGGAGGATGCGGGCCGGGGCGGGGTCAATCTCCGCAAACCACACGGGGGCCGCGTCAAGTACCTGCATGACCCCCATTTCTAAGCCGGAATAGCCCGCAAACATGCCGCCTATTCTCACTTGACCTCACACCACCAATCAGTGTGAGTGCTCTTCGTGGAGGGGTTGTAGTGGCGCGATTCGCGGTATTCAGTGCCAGGGCCGCAATGCTCACTGTTATCGTCGTGAGAATCTATGACGTAGAACATCGTGGCGATGCAACCGATGAAAGATGCGACACCCACTAGGAGAATAATTACTCCACCCGTCCAACTATCGTGAAATACATCGAAACCGAACATGCAAATGAAAACGCTTATCGTAAACCATGCCATGAACGCTACCGTTGCGGCTGCCATGATGATGTAGTCCATGTCTAGCTCCCTGCGATTAGTTTCAGCGCCCACAGCAGCGCGTAGATGGGGTGATTCGGGTCTGCTACGCCGCCGTCTGGGGTGTAGGCGGTGGAGAGTAGTTCAATGAGTGTGTTCATGGTTTTTCCGTAGTTAGTGGTGTGATGTGGTATAGGGACCTGACCCCTGTTTGGTGGACACCTGATATCCAGCCCAGTCGGGCTGGAAGAAAGGTAATCTACCACCATGTCCAGGTACTCCGAACAGTTCAAACGCGATGCCGTGGCCCTCTACG
>NZ_JAVBIE010000024.1:0-3383 GCF_032821635.1 Corynebacterium nasorum
TCGCGTGGGTGCAAAATGAGCTCAACGAAACACCCCGACAAATCCTCGGCGGCGCAACCCCACGTGAAATACTTAACGAACTATTCAAGCGTGGCGCATCCACCGCTTGATTCCGCCCCCTGGCTTGAACATATGGCGATGAAAACTAGACTTCAAGTAGTTGAACTTTTGGTATGGAGATGCCTATGCGTAAGACCTTAATCAGCCTCACCGGCCCCGCCTTCGTTGCTGCAGTGGCTTACGTCGACCCCGGCAACGTAGCCGCCAACATCAGCGCCGGCTCCCACTACGGCTACCTCCTGGTGTGGGTACTCGTCGTGGCCAACCTCATGGCCATGTTCATCCAGTACCACTCCGCCAAACTGGGCCTAGTCACCCACCGCTCCCTGCCGGAAATCATGGGCGAGCGTCTCTCCCGCCGCGCGCGCCTAGGCATGTGGGCCCAGGCCGAGCTCATCGCCGCGGCCACCGACCTCGCCGAAGTCATCGGCGGCGCCATTGCCCTGCAACTCCTCTTCAACCTCCCCCTGTTCGCGGGCGCGCTCATCATCGGCGCGGTCTCCATCATTCTCCTCATCTTCCAGAAGAAGAACCAGTGGTTCGAGGGGCTTGTCATCGGCCTGCTCCTGGTCATCTGCATCGGCTTCCTTGCCGGCCTCGCCATCGCCCCGCCCGACCCCGCCGACGTGGCCGGCGGCCTCATCCCCCGCCTAGAGGGCAAGGACAGCATCCTGCTGGCCGCCTCCATGTTGGGCGCCACCGTCATGCCGCACGCCATTTACCTACACTCCTCCCTGACCAAGCAGCGCTACCCCGACCTGGAAATCCCCCACGTGCTGGCCGGCACCCGCGCGGACATCGCCGTGGCGCTGTCCATCGCCGGGCTCGTCAACGTGGGCCTGCTGGTCCTGGCGGGCTCGGCCCTCTACGGCGTGGACGGCACAGAGACCATCTCCGGGGCCCACACGGCGATTGCCAGCCACCTCGGCCCGCTGGCCGGCGTTCTCTTCGCCATCGGCCTGCTGGCCAGCGGCCTCGCCTCGACGTCAGTGGGCGCCTACGCCGGCTCCGAAATCATGGACGGCCTGCTTCACATCAAGGTCCCCCTACTAGTCCGCCGCCTGGTCACGCTCATCCCGGCGCTGGTCATCATCGGCTGCGGGGTCGACCCCACTATGGCACTGGTGGTCAGCCAGGCACTTCTTTCCCTGGGCATCCCCTTCGCCATCATCCCGCTTTTCCGCTATGCCGGCTCCCGGGACGTCATGGGTGAGTTCGCCGCGAAACCCTGGTCTATGGCCGTGGGCTGGACGCTTGCCGCGCTGGTCATCGCACTCAATCTCGCCCTCGTGCTCCTGCCGCTGCTCTAGGCCGCCTACAATCAGCAGCCATGATTGAAGTAGCAGCCGTCGTCATCCGCAACCCACAAGGCCACGTGCTTACCGTGCGCAAGAAGTCCTCCACCAAGTACCAACTGCCCGGCGGCAAGCCCGAGGCGGGCGAGGCGCTTGTCGACGCCGCCCTGCGCGAAGTTGCCGAAGAAGTAGGCCTCACCCTCGACGCCGAGAGCCTCAACAAACTCGGCACCTTCGACGCTCCCGCCGCCAACGAACCGGGCGAGGTCGTCGTCGGCACCATCTTCACCTACACCCGCACCGTCACCGCCGACGAACCCCATGCCGCCGCCGAAATCGGCGACACCGCCTGGGTCAACCCAGCAGCCCCCGACCGCGAGCTTGCACACCTGCTGCGCGACCGCGTCTTCCCCACGCTGGCCTAGCGCCAACTGTCAACACTTCGGCGTCATTGACCTCGAAACCATCAAGAGCTACCCTTTTGAACATGTTCACTGAACACGTTCACTCATCGCGCTCGGCCGCCAAAGCTGGCACCGTCAGCAAGGTCCTAGCCACCGCCTACGAACTCTTCCTCACTCAGGGCTACGCCACCACCAGCATCCGGACTATCGCATCCGAAGCTGGCGTTAGCGTGGGAACCGTCATGGGAGTCGGCGACAAACAAACGCTGCTCATCCGCACCATTGGCCAACACATTTCAGAACTCCACGATGACATCCGGGGACAATCCGATAGCCTTCTCGATGTCCTGAGACCTTTCCTCCAGATGTTTACCGGCCACGAAGAGCTCTCCCGCGCCTTTGGCGCAGCACTCATCCAACAAGGCAATCAAGGCGAAGCGCTCACCGCACTCAAAACGCTCCTGACCGATGAAATCACCCTGCGACTCGGCACCAGGCTCAGCAGCGCCGATGCGGCCGAGTACGCCGACCTGCTGTACAACGTCTACCTCGGCTTACTCATCGGCTGGGCCGCCGGAATCTACGACACCGAGCACCTCACATCCCAAGCCGCCTCATCGATCGAACGCCTCAACACCGCATTCGGAGTAACCCAATGATCCTAGAATCTTCCCCAGCCTGGCCCTCCCTTCTACTAGCAGCCATTCTGCTTGGCGACGCCGCCCTCTCCCTCAAACCAGTCCCCTTCATCGAAGCCTGCCTCAGCGGCGTCAAACTCCCCAAGGACTGGTGGTGGGCGCTCATTGTCATCAAGTGCCTCGCCGCCGTAGGACTCATTGCCGGCCTCTGGTTCCCCGGCGTAGGAATCACAGCCATGATTGGAGTCATCGCCTATTTCTGCGCGGCCGCAGCAGCCCATGTCCGCGCCCACTTCCTCGGTAGCGCATTCTGGATCAACTGCTTAGGCATGCTCGCATTCTCCATCGGAGTACTGATCCTGACGCTCGCACTGAATTAAGACACCAGTCAACCTTTCACGGCTTCCTGAAGGCAGATACATCATTGCACCTCTTGAATGATGACTTGATGCTTTCTACCCTAAAGGTATGCGCACGACGATAAACCTCCCGCCGAAACTCCTTGAAGAAACGAAGGTCCAAGCCAAAGCCAACAATGTCACTTTGAGCTCATACGTCGAAGAGGCGGTCCGCGCTGCCCTCAAGAAGGAAGCCCGCATCAGTGCGCTGCCCTCAAGAAGGAAGCCCGCATCAGTACCGAAGACACCCCCGTTAACCTGCCCTCCTTCGATTGCGGCGGACCGGCTCTAGTTGATCTCAGCAACAAAGAAGCTGTGTGGGCGGTACTCGATGATCATTCCTGATGTCAACATTCTCGTTTATGCCTTCCACTCCGCTGCACCGCAACATAAACCCGCTCAACAATGGCTAAGTAGTGCTCTAAATCGGCATGAAACAATTGGACTCCTGGATGTTGTGGCAACGGGCGTGCTGTCAAGGGGTGAATGCGCCACTTCGACCGGGAGGTAGTTGTGACGCGTTGGACTCCGAAGGATGTTAAGGATGCTGCTGTTGAGCGCGTGGTGGCAGGCGAGGCAGTTAGCCTG
>NZ_JAVBIE010000025.1:0-1302 GCF_032821635.1 Corynebacterium nasorum
GGGCCTGACCCCCGGAAAGTGGACACGTCGGGGGTTAGCTATGCTGCTCTAGTCAGTGTAGCTGAATTCTCGGCTTCAAAGACGTCAGGAGCTGAAAGATTGCACCAGGAGTGCCGTCGGCGTGTGTTGTAGCGCATGCACCATCGGAAGACTTCTTGGCGGCAGACGATGGGATTGTCAAAGACTTTCCGATCACGCAGGACTTCACGCTTGAGCGTGGCGTTAAATGATTCTGCTAGGGCGTTATCAGCACTCGTTCCTACCGCTCCCATAGACTGGCGCACACCCAACGACGAGCAATAGTTCCTAAAGGCTTGTGAGGTGTACACGCTGCCATGATCAGAATGGAAAATTGCCCCGTTGAGGCTTCCACGAACCTTGCTGGCATGGGACAAAGCTTCGATAACCAGTGATACCCGCATGTGATCGGCGAGTGCATGTCCGACAAGTTTGCGCGAGTAGGCGTCGATGACCGTGGCCAGGTACATGTTCTTGCCGCCCTTACACGGCAGGTAGGTGATGTCGCCTACATAGACCTGGTTCGGCTTATCAGCGGTGAATTTGCGGCCTACTAAATCTGGCATGACGCGGTGGCCAGGCTTACGCTTGGTAGTGATGCATCGGCGGCGTTTGGTAAAGCCTTTAAGTCCCATGGATTTCATGATTCGTGCGACTTTCTTGTGATTTATCGGGCCAAAGCTCGTATCGGCTTTAAGGCTTGCAGCGATGCGTTTAGCACCATAAAGCCCGTATTCATCATCGAAGATGGTCTTGATTCTTGCACCAATAAGAGCATCCGAACACGTCTTTAACCTGCGTTCTTCGCGGGTTTGCACCCATTTGTAGAACGAGGAGCGATTGAGCTTTAACACGTGGCACATCCGCTTGACCGAGTATTCGGTTCGGTGGTCATAGACAAACTGGAAGCGGATCACCAGTGAGTCTCTTCGGCAAAATATTTCGCGGCCTTGCGCAGGATGTCACGTTCTTCGCGCAGCTTTGCGTTCTCTTTTTCTAACTGGCGGATCCGTTCGGAATCATTCGCTGCTTGGGCCTTGTCGCGCATGCTTTTTGTGCGGGCACGTTTGCCGGTGCCGTACTTCTTGATCCAAGAATGCAGCGAGGCACGGTTGATACCGAGCTCTGCTGATGCTGAGTTCAGTGAGAGGTCCTCATTGTTTTCGTAGAGGGCCACGGCATCGCGTTTGAACTGTTCGGAGTACCTGGACATGGTGGTAGATTACCTTTCTTCCAGCCCGACTGGGCTGGATATCAGGTGTCCACCAAACAGGGGTCAGGTCC
>NZ_JAVBIE010000026.1:0-916 GCF_032821635.1 Corynebacterium nasorum
CAATAGCTGCAGGGAAACGCCCGGTCCCATTCCGAACCCGGAAGCTAAGCCTGCACACGCTGATGGTACTGCAACCGGGAGGTTGTGGGAGAGTAAGTCACCGCCGACACCAAACAACAAAAACACAACAAAATACAAACAAAGAAGAGGACGGTATACCACCGCCCTCTTCTTTCGTCGTTTTGCTAGTCTCAAACGCATGGACCAAAGGCAGATTTCTACTGTGGTGGAACAAGTAGAGCAGAGAATTCAAGGCTTAAAGGATGTCGATAAGCTTCTGGCCTATTTAGACAGCTTGCATCCGGATGAACTGGGTGGTGTGGAGTTCCTCGTTGATCGCATGTTTGAAGACGAGCGTAACCAAATATGGGATCTGACGGAATCTCTCAAGGAATTCCTTGCGGATTTAAAGGAATGCCAGAAGTAAGGCAGACGCTCGCCGAAGTAACCATTAACTTTGTAAAGCCCACCGGACTAAACTGGGCTGGCCCCGACGATTCGGGCCAGTACGCCGACCAGGTGTGGCAGGCCGGCGAGCTGCTCCAGACGGCCATGTTTGAACCTCATCTTTTAGCCGGCTATGGAATTGAGCCAATTAAGGCTCAAGATATCTTCCCAGTGGCGCAACGCGCAGTTGACGAAGTTCTGCAACAGTTGCCGCTTATTGAGGATGTCAACGACGCCGTGCGTTGGAGTGCCGAGCGCTTGGCGCAGGAACTACCTCATGCAGCTCAACTTTCAAAGGTTGACGGGCTGTACTTGGCCCAGTGGCTGTTGGGCATTCTTGAGTCGCCGTAGGGCCTGACCCCCGGAAAGTGGACACGTCGGGGGTTAGCTATGCTGCTCTAGTCAGTGTAGCTGAATTCTCGGCTTCAAAGACGTCAGGAGCTGAAAGATTGCACCAGGAGTGCCGTCG